>USJB01000178.1 GCA_900554905.1 uncultured Collinsella sp.
AGCCTCGGCGTCGGCAGGAGCCTCAGCGGCAGCCTTGGCGGCTTCGGCCTCGGCCTTCTTGGCGTACTCAGCAGCACGCTTAGCCTTCTCGGCAGCCTTAGCCTCAGCGGCGGCCTTGCGAGCGGCCTCGGCCTCAGCAGCCTTGGCGGCCTTGGCAGCCTTGGCCTCCTCGGCCTTCTTGAGCTGGGCGGCAGCGGCGCCACCGAACTTGTCGGCGAAGCGCTGGACGCGTCCACCGGTGTCGACGAACTTCTGCTGGCCGGTGTAGAACGGGTGGCACTCGTTGCAAAGTTCGACCTTCATCTCGGACACGGTAGCGTGCGTCTTGAAGGTGTTGCCGCAGGAGCACGTCACCGTGCACTCGACATACTGGGGATGGATACCCTGCTTCATGGTAGGACTCCTTATTGGTCAGGCGCTGGTTACCGATCAGCGCATAAGGCGTCTTGGTTTCCGACCAAGACAACAAACTCGGCTATGGTACCACGGCGCCGCGCGTCCCACAAAAGGTTCACGGTCTTTGTGCAATGCGGCGTGGCCAATCGCAGCGAGCACGCACCCCATCGAACCTTCACCCATGTTGCAGACGTGTAACGCCGCAGCGAGCGCGCCTTTTTTGCGCCAGACAGGTACAATGATGAACACTGTACCGTAGCGGAGCGCCCCCGTGCGCCGCAACCACGCGAAAGGGTTTCCCATGGCCGAGATCTCGTCCTCCCGTATCGTCATCACCGTCCTTGGCAAGAACCGCCCCGGCATCGTCGCCGGCGTCACCCGTGTCCTAGGCGAGGCCAACGTCGACATCCGCGACATCACGCAGTCCATTATCGAGGACATCTTCACCATGACCATGCTGGCCGATACCGCCGAGTCCAAGCTCGACTTCGCTGAGCTGCAGAAGGCCCTGGCCGAGGCCGGCGAGCTTTCGGGCGTCAACGTGTCCATCCAGCGCGAGGACGTCTTCAACTTTATGTACCGCCTGTAGCGAGCAAGCCGCTGGGGATAGCCTGACGCGCGCATGCCCATGCAAGCCACCCCGATGCGGCCCGGAGAGGAGCGCGCATGGCCTACGACGCCAAGAAAATCTATTACCGCTTCGATGACCACTTGAGCCGACTGGTTCTGGATTACGAAGCAAGCCGCCAGATTTCGTCTGAGAGCGAAAGCCTCTACCACGGCCTGCCGACCGACCCTTATGACGAGGGCTTGTTCGAAGAGCACAATGTCAAGCGCGGCCTGCGCAATGCCGACGGCTCGGGCGTGGTCGCGGGCCTCACTCGCATCTCGGATGTGCACGGCTACAACAAGGTCGACGGAAAGGTCGTGCCCGATCAGGGCAAGCTCACGCTTCGCGGCTACAGCATCGAGGATCTGGTCAACAATGCCCAGGCCGAGAATCGCTACGGCTACGAAGAAGTCGGCTTTTGCGAGCGCCTGGGCGCCTTTAGACATCTGAGCGACGAGTACGTTAAAGAGTTCCCTATGACCACGGTGTCGTCGAGCATCATGAACGTGCTCCAGCGCGCCGTACTGCTGCTCTACGCCTTCGATGCCGAACCAGACGTGATCACGCCCGAGCACGAAATCGACGTCGCCATTTCCATGCTCGCACGTCTCCCGCGCATCGCCGCCTTCGCACACATGGCCTCGGTCGCCAAGCTTCGCGGCTCCGAGGTTCACGTGCCGCACCCTACGCCCGGTCTCTCCACCGCCGAGACCATCCTACAGGTCCTGCGCGGCGGCATGGCGTTCACCCGCGATGAGGCGATGCTGCTCGACGTTATGCTCATGCTGCATGCCGAGCACGGCGGCGGCAACAACTCCACCTTCGCTTGCCGCGTGCTGTCGTCTTCGGCCACCGACCCGTATTCCGCCTACGCCGCGGCTATCGGCTCGCTCAAGGGCCCGCGCCACGGCGGCGCCAATGCCAAGGTCGTGTCTATGCACGAGGACATCCGCGCGCATGTCTCCAACTGGGAGGACGAGGACGAGGTCGCAGCCTACCTGGGCAAGATCCTCGACAAGCAGGCCTTCGACGGCACGGGTCTCATCTACGGTATGGGCCACGCCGTCTACACGCTGAGCGACCCGCGCGCCGAGGTGTGCCGCCGTTACGCGCGCACGCTTGCCGCCAAGAAGGACTTGGGCGAGGAGTTCGCGCTCATCGAGCGCATCGAGCGCCTGGCCCCGCAGGTGATGCGCGATCACGGCATGACCAAGCCCATCTGCGCCAACATCGACCTGTACACGGGCTTTATCTACAAGATGCTCGGCGTGCCCGAGACGCTCTTTACGCCGCTATTCGCCGTCGCCCGCATGGCCGGCTGGTCGGCACACCGCATGGAAGAGCTCTTCTGCGCGCACCGTATTATTCGCCCGGCCTATCGTCCGGTGATCGAGCCGCTGGAGTACAAGCCACTCGCCGACCGCTAGGACGCGGACCGTTATAGAACTCGAGCGTGGCCAGGGCATCACCGCCCTCGGCCACGCTTTTTATGCCAGTAGAAAGGATCGCAACAAATGATTGTGTTTTCCGATATGGATGGAACGCTGCTGACGAGCGATAAGCAGATGAGCGATGCCACCTGGGCGATGCTCGACGAGCTTGCGCGCCGCGGTGTTGAGTTTGTGCCCTGCACGGGGCGCCCGCTGTCGGGCATCTTTGAGCCCATCCTCGCCCACCCCGCCGTACACTACGCGGTCTGCGCCAACGGCGCCAGCGTCTGGCAGCTCGACGACGGTACGCCCACCGATGCCTCACGTGCCACGCGCATTTTGAGCCGACCGCTCGACCGCGCCATCGCCCACCGCATCCATAGCATCGCCGCCGGCCACGATGTGACCTTCGATATCTTCGCGGACGGGCGGTGCTTCCTCCCCCGCTCGCTCTACACGCGCCTGGACGAATTCTGCGGCGGCGACCCCCACATCGCGGCTTCGCTCAAGCGCACACGAACACCGATCGACATGGATAGATCGACGAGGTCGAGACGCTCGAACGCATCGCCATGTACTGGCACGACCCGGCCGATCGCGACGCCATCGCGGCGGCGCTCGACACGCTCGGAGGCATTGAGGTCACACGTTCGTACGCCATGAATATCGAGGTCATGGGCGCGGGCACCACCAAGGGAACGGCCCTCACGTGGCTATGCGAGCACCTGGGCGAGCGTCTCGCCGACGCCTGGGCGTTCGGCGACAACATCAACGACATCCCCATGCTGCAGGCAGCGGGCCACGGCATGGCCATGATCAACGCCGAGCCCGAGGATCGCGAGGCCGCCGACGCCATCACCGAATACGACAACGACCACGACGGCGTCGCCCGCACCATCATGGCCGCCCTCGCCTAGTCATTGGGGACGTTCTTAAACGACTAGTC
>USJB01000179.1 GCA_900554905.1 uncultured Collinsella sp.
CCGCTATCGGCAACCACAGCTAGCGCGCAGGCGGCAACGGCGGTCTTACCGGTACCGACGTCGCCCAGCAGCAGACGGTTCATCACGCGACCGCCATCGCACATATCATGCAGGATGTCCTGAAATGCAGCCTCCTGTTCATCGCTCAACGAAAACGGCAGGGCCTGTTTAAGCGCAGCCAAACGCTCGCCCGCGTCATGCGCATAAGGCACTACGTCGACCATACCGCCACCGTTACGCAGACGCAGCGCGAGCTGCAAGCAGAGACACTCCTCGTAGGCAAGACGCCGGCGTGCGATGTCGCGCTCGGCCATGCTCGAGGGAAAGTGGATCGAGCGCAGCGCACGGGCATTGCTCATGAGCTTCCGCTTTGCGCGCAGCGGCGCGGGAATGGGATCGAACGGATTGGCGACCACTTCGAGCGCACCGCTGACGATACGACGCATCCATGCCTGACTCACGCCGTCACTTACGTAGTGGACCGGCAAAATGGTACCCGCTGCGCGCCCGTCCTCGAGCTTTTCAAAGTGAGGCGAGGCCATCTGCTTAAAGCCGTAGGCAAACTCGACCTTGCCCATCACGGCCAGGCGGTCGCCCTGCTTAAGCTGTTGGGCAATCCAAGGCTGACGGAAAAAGGCAACCTGCAGCACGTCAGTCTCGTCCACGAGCGAGACCTCAGTCACCTGCATACGCGGACGGGGCTGCTTTTGAACGATACGATCGACCGTGGCGATGATGGTACACACGGTACCGATGGGAGCCATCTCAATGGACCACGAGCGAGTAAAGTCCAGGTAGCGATGAGGAATATGGAGAAGGAGGTCCCCCACCGTCCGAATTCCCAGACGGCGAAGGGCCTCCTCACGTTTACCCGAAACATATTTGAGTCGCGCGATATCCTCGTCGAGCGCATTGCTCTGGGCAAAGCGCTCCGAGACGCGCGGCACGGAGCACAGCTCGGACATGGGCAGTTGCCTACTCGATCGAGAAGATCACGGGATAGAGCGGCTGCTCGCCACGATGGGCGTCGATCTCCAGATCGGGCTGAGCCTCCTCGATGGCATCGACGATCTCCTGAAAGGCCTCATCGGACAGATCCTCGCCAGCCAGAATCGTCAGCGCGTCGCCCTCCTCTTCCTCCTGCATGCGGTTGATGCAGTCGAGCGTGACCTGCTTCACGTCGGAGCCGACCACGTCGATGGAACCGGCGATGATACCCATGACGTCACCGGAGTGAATCGGAGAGCCGTCCGATGCGCTGGAGTCGCGCACGGCGCGGGTGACTTCGCCATCGCGGACCTCGCTGATGGCGTCGACCATAGCGGCAACAGCATCCTCGAGATCGGAATCGGGCAGGACCGCGAACAGCGCGGAGAAGGCCTGCGGGACGGTCTTGGTGGGAACGACGGCAACCTTTTTATCGGTGCAGGCAGAGGCTGCGGCCTCGGCAGCCATGCGGATGTTGCCGTTATTGGGCAGGATGATGACCGAGGTCGCGTTGACCTGGTCCAACGCGCCCAGCAGGTCGGCGGTCGAGGGGTTCATGGTCTGGCCACCCGAGACGATCACGTCGACGCCGAGGGACTTGAGGATGTCGGCCTCACCGGAACCGGCAGCAACGGCGACAAAACCCAGCGCCTTGGTGGGCTCGGCGGCCTTTTCCTGATCCTCGTGGATCTTGGCGGTACGGTCGTGGGCCTCCATCTCCATGTTGTGGATAAAGACCTCGTAGATCTGACCAAGCTGCAGCATGTGCTCGAGCACCAGGTTGGGGGTGTTGGAGTGCACATGGATCTTGTAGTCGGGATAGGCACCAACGAGCAGCTCGCAGTCGCCCATGGAGCCCAGGAACTTCAGGCACTCGTCCTCGTCAAAGGGGGCGTCGGCCTTAAAGAGGAACTCGTTGCAGTAGCGGAACTCCGAGCCCTCCCAGTCGTCGTTAGCCTCGATCTCAACACGGCCAAGAGCGGCATCGCGGGCAGAGCCGGCGGAGTCAAACGTAGCGGAGAAATCCTCGACAACGGTGCTGCGACCAAGCGCGGCGGCAACAAAGTTCTCCAGGAAGATGGCAAAGCCGAAGGCGCCTGAGTCGACCACGCCGTTCTCTTTGAGGACGGGCAGCAAGTCGGGCGTGCGGGCGACGGACTGGTACGCCTCGACGACGATAGCATCAAGCGCATCCTCGGCCGAGAACTTCTTCTTCTCGCACTCATCGGCCTTGGTCGAGACATCGCGCAGGACCGTGAGGATCGTGCCCTCGATGGGCTTGCGGACAGCCTGGAAGGCAACCTTGACGGCACGACGGAAGGCGAAGGCGATATTGGCGGACGTAACGGGCTCATCGGCAGAGACAAGGCCCTCGGCCACGCCGCGCAGGATCTGCGAGGTGATGACGCCGGAGTTGCCGCGGGCGCCCATCAGGGAGCCGTGGGTGATGGCGCCAGCAATGGCCTCCATGTCGGCATCGGCGGGAAGGGCGGAAAGCTCCTTGGTCACCGAGGCGAGCGTGAGCGACATGTTGGTGCCGGTATCGCCATCGGGTACGGGGAAAACGTTGAGCTTGTTGATCTCCTCGGCCTTGTCGGAAACGGCAGCCGCAGCGATCGGAAAACAGGTGCGAATGGTCTTTGCAATCATGGGTATTTGAATCTCCGTTTTCGGATGCTAGTTCAGACGGCTCTTGAGCGCGTCGATGTGAATGCCGATCTTAAGGCTGGCGGGATCGATCTGGGCGATCTCCTGCAGGGTGAAGGCAACGGAGCTCGAAAGATTGTGGCAGACGGACTTCATGTTGACGCCGTTCTCGAGCACGACGTGAAGATCGACCGTAAGGCCGTTCTCGTCGGCGGAGACAAGCACGCCCTTGCGGAGGCGCTGACCGGCAAGCAGGCGCACGCTCTCGGCGCCCTGGAGCTGCTCAGCCATACCGACAACGCCATAGCACGTCATCGCGGCATAACCGGCAATATCGGCAATAACGTCGTTCGAGACGCTCAGGCTGCCGTTAATGGTCTCAGACACAAGAATCTCCTTTTCTTGGTGCTCGCGGCACCATGTCGTGGGAGCAATCATTGCAATATTCTACAACGACCGCGCCATGTTGAGGTGGCGGGCCTCGGGATTACATCCTCGACACGAAATGTTGATATGGTAACGTTTGCGAACGGCAATCGCGGCATGAAAAAACCCGCCGCATAAGCGACGGGTTTTACAACCTGGCTCCCCGGGTAGGACTCGAACCTACAACAGCGCGGTTAACAGCCGCGTGCTCTACCATTGAGCTACCGAGGAATTTAAAGCCCAACAGAAAGGGCTGGAAAATTCTGGCTCCCCGGGTAGGACTCGAACCTACAACAGCGCGGTTAACAGCCGCGTGCT
>USJB01000180.1 GCA_900554905.1 uncultured Collinsella sp.
CTTTCCGCTTGAGGCATCACCGGATCCCGGCTTCACCAACGAGCCCGAACCGTCAGTGCGCTCAAACGACACGCCGCCGGCACCGCCGCCAAGGTTCGCCATCGCCAAGCCGCTCGCCATCGCAATGACGACCAGTATCGCCATCACCACTGCCTTATGACCGAGTAGCTTGTCCGCCAAGCGGTCCATCCGTTTGACCCGTTCGTGTTGTTCGCGCTGCGCCATAGCAAAACCTCCCAACACCATCGTGTCAGGAAAGGAGTCCCGCAACAGCCACGCCCCAAAACCGGTTTTAGCGGTCAAACCAAAAACCGACCAAAACCTTGCGCAAATCTGTCCATTTATTCAGGCACACGTCAGCAAATGAACACTTAGCCGCAAAATGCCCAGATAGCAAAAGACCGACGATGCAGGCGCATCGTCGGTCTATGCACAAATTTACTCGTGATCTTGGTAAATCTCACGCGGAGCAAGCTCCGAATGTTTGCGTTTTAAGGTCTTAGGGGCCTTATACGTGTTGCTCTCAAAGTCGATGTACTCGGTCTGCTTGAGCAGGCGCTCGATCATCTCCTCGTGATCGAACAACTCCCAGGCCTCATGCACGGCATCGAGTTTAGCGTGCGTCTCGGGACGGCGCGGCATAAATAGCGTGCAGCAATCGGGAGCGGCTTCAGTCGAGATATCGAACGTACCGATCTCCCCGGCGCGCGCGATGATCTCCTGCTTGTCCGAACCGATGAGAGGGCGGAACACGGGGATCTTCACGGCCTCGTTGACGGCCATGATGTTCTCAAGCGTTTGGGAGGCAACCTGCCCAAGCGATTCGCCCGTAACGATGGCCTTGGCGCCCTCGATGTGTGCAATGCGCTCGGCAACCGAATACATAATACGGCGATACATGATCACGCGCAGGTTGCTGGGACAGGTGACCGAAATCTCACGCTGGCAGTCGCCAAACGGCACCACGTACAGGCGGCCGATCTGGACACCCGGCTCAAGCGCACGGATGATGTCCTGCACCAAATACTCGCTCGTATCGGGCGTCTGCGGACGACCAGAGAAATGTACCGGCACGCACACCGCGCCGCGACGCGCGAGCATCCAGGTCGCCACCGGCGAGTCGATACCCGATGACAGAAGCGTCACGACCTTGCCGGCAGAACCCACCGGCAGACCGCCCACGCCGCGCTCGGAGCGCGCATACACATAAACGCTACCCTGGACCACCAGTACGTGCACCATCGCATCGGGGTCGTGCATTTGAACCTTTTTATCGGGGAAGGCCTCACACAACACCTCGCCCACCTGACGATTGATGTCAATCGAGGTGAGCTCATAGTCAGTATTGGAGCGCTTGGCGTGTACCTTAAACGAATCGAAAGGACCAAACTCGCGCAGCGCCTTCACGGCGGCGGCACAGTACTCCTGGGGGTCGCGATTGGTGTGATACGCCAAAGACACGCGAGCAACGCCGGGAACGGTGCGAATGACACGCGCCGCCTCGTCGGCCTGATGCTCGTTAAAGGTCACGAGGATATAACCGGAAATTCGAGACACGGCGTTCACGGAAAAGGCGGCCAAAGCCGCCTTAATGTTATCCATGAGGATATGCTCAAAATGTGCGCGGTTCTTGCCCTTCAGTCCAACCTCGTGATAGTGGACCAGGCAGACGCGAGCTGCCATTTAGGCTTCAGCAACCTTGTGGCCGAGCGCCTTCTCGTAACGGGCCTCGTCGTAAGAGATGTCGCCATCGACAATCTCGTCCATAGCCATCGAGATGGTATCGGCACCGGAAAGCCCGATGGTGATGTCATCGACATCCTGGACGGCAAGCACACGGTTGTGCTGGCCACGCAGCATGCTATTGATGTCGCAGGCGCGCTTGGAGGCAAGCGAAGCGAGCAGGAAGCGGTTGTGATCGGTCTTCTCCAGAAGATCGTCAATGCAAGGCTTTACAACGGACACGGACCTCAGATCCTTTCATGCATATCGAGAACGCGAACGAGCTCATCGGTCGCGCGGTCGAGATCGTCATTTACCACGACGTCGTCGTAGCGGTCGGCAAGGGCAAGCTCATCGGCGGCGTTTGCCATACGCAGCTCAATCGTCTCGGGCGTCTCGGTACCGCGACCGACCAGACGCTCGCGGAGTACCTCAAGCGAAGGCGGCTTGATAAAGATCAGCACGGCCTCGGGGAAACGCTCCTTCACCTGCAGGGCGCCCTGGACATCGATCTCCAAGATGAGAGACGATCCAGAGGCGAGCTTGGACTGGACCTCGCTCACCAACGTGCCGTAGCAGTTACCGTGGACCTCGGCCCACTCAACAAACTCACCGTTTGCCACGCGGCGGTCGAACTCCTCGCGCGTCAGAAAAAAGTAGTTGACGCCGTCGACCTCACCTTTGCGTGGTGCTCGCGTGGTAGCCGAAACCGTCAGGCCCAGGTTAGAGCGACGCTCGCGCACACGAGTGACGAGCGTGCCCTTGCCCGCGCCTGACGGTCCAGAAATCACAAAGAGCTTTGAATCCTGAGCGCTCACTTATTTGGTCAGCTGCTCGAGGAGCTGCTCGCGCTGACGGACGCCAAGGCCCTGGACGCGACGGGTAGCGGAGATGCCGAGCTCCTCCATGATCTTGGCGGCCTTGGCCTTGCCATAACCAGGGAGAGACTCGATGAGAGTGGAAACCTTCATGCGGGAAGCGATGGGATCATCGGAGTTGAGCACGGACTCGAGGGACTTCTCGCCCTTCTTGATCTGCTCGCGAAGCTCAGCGCGGGCGTGACGTGCGGCAGCAGCCTTCTCAAGAGCCTGCTTGCGCTGCTCATCGGTAAGCTGAGGGAGTGCCATTCGTACCTCCAAATAGTTGGGTTATATCTGATTCAATAATTGGCATTTTAGCACGTAGAACGTACAAAATGCCCAATCGCGGCTCCATAGGTTAGACGATACCCGCAAAAAGTGCAATATACTGCGCCCAAAGTTAAGCCCCTGACCTGCGATTCCACACAAAGGATGGGAAAGTTTACGCAGGCACAGGGGCTATTTTGTGCTAATGAGACCCAAAAGTGGTGACTTAGGGGAATCTTTTAGGCGACGTTTTCGACCAGCTCAGCGACGATGGCGTCAAAGGCGGCAACCGGATCGTCGGCACCGGTGATGGGACGGCCCACCACAATGTGGCTTGCGCCACGCTCGATAGCCTGGGAAGGCGTCGCCACGCGGGACTGGTCACCAAGGGCGGCACCCACCGGACGCACACCCGGAGTCACGATCAGAGCATCGGGACCCAGCAATTCACGCATGTCGTGAGCCTCCATCGGCGAGCACACGATGCCATCGATGCCGTTGGCCTGAGCGAGCTTTGCCAGGCGGG
>USJB01000181.1 GCA_900554905.1 uncultured Collinsella sp.
TACCCAGCGTGATGCCCCTGTGTATGTTGCGATCTTCCCATCCAGTGTCATTGCATATTTTAAAATGACAAACGGCAGTTCCGTCTGCATGTAATGGAAAAACACTTCATTTTCCGCATCACATTCCTTTTCCAGTACATGTTCGGTCACTTCCACACCATGCTCCCGCAAAATCCGGATGCCTTTTCCATGTACCAGAGGGTTTGGATCCTTCGACCCAATCACCACCCTGCGGATTCCGGCGGCAAGCAGGGCATCGGTACACGGCGGCTGTTTTCCGTGGTGGCAGCACGGCTCCAATGTGACATAAATGGTTGCCCCTTTGGGAGATTTGGTACAATGTGCCAGCGCATTCCGCTCCGCATGCAGCTGTCCGTACCGTTCGTGATATCCTTCCCCGATAATTTCTTCATCTTTTACGATCACGGCTCCCACCAGAGGATTCGGGGATACCCATCCCGCTCCTTTTTCCGCCAGTTCGAGTGCTCGCCACATATAAGTTTCATCTGTCATAAGTTCCTCCATACTACAAAAAGCCCCGGGCAATTTCTGCTCAGGGCTTCTTTCGGATGTGTTCTGCTGCTTGGGCTTCTTTTGGAAAATAAAAAAGCTCTGGAAATAAATTCCAGAGCAAATATTCCAATATCCATCACAGCCGTATACGGTCTCTTGTGTTTCTATCGCTTATCTTCTTTCATCCAGACTGTACTGTCGGCTTCGGAGTTTCACCGAATCAACCTTGCGGTTCGTGGGCTGTAACCACCGGTGGGGAATTTCACCCCGCCCTGAAACAGCAATTGCAAGTGTAGCACCAGCAGGCTTTCGCGCAAGTATGCCGAGGGTAATTTATGGCGGGGGAACGCCCCACAAATACGCCCGGGATAGAGCGGCGGTTCGAACAAGTTGCCCGCCCTTCCCAAAGTAGCGCGCCTTTCGCGCAAAGCGCGAAACAGCGAAGGGGACACGTATCCCTATCAACCACGTCCTTCTCCGCCCGCCGACCTCAAGGCCGTAAACGCAGGGAATCCGAGGACGTTCCGGAGAGAAGCCCCCGTCACGCCCCCGGATTCCCGGTGGGAGTTCTAGACCTTGTCGGCCTTAGTACATACCGCCGCCCTGCTGACCAGCGGTGGCAGCAGCGATAGCGTCCTCAAGCTGAGTGTTCTTGGGCACATCGGAGACGGTGGCCTCGGTGATGAGGATCAGGCTGGCGACAGAAGCAGCGTTCTGCAGGGTGACGCGGCTGACCTTGACGGGGTCGAGGACGCCCATCTCGATCATGTCGCCCCACTCGCCGTTGGCAGAGTTGAGACCCTGGCCGGCGGGCAGCTCGGCAACCTTGTCGACCACGACAGCGCCCTCAAAGCCAGCGTTCTTGGCGATGGTAGCGACCGGAGCGGTCAGAGCCTTCTTGACGATATCGACGCCAATCTTCTCCTCGGGGTCGTCGATCTCAACAGCGTCGAGCGCAGGAGCAGCGTCCATGAAGGCGACGCCGCCGCCAGCGACAATGCCCTCCTCGACAGCAGCGCGGGTAGCCTGCAGGGCGTCCTCGACGCGGTGCTTGATCTCCTTGAGCTCGGACTCGGTAGCAGCGCCGACCTTGATGACGGCAACGCCACCGGAGAGCTTGGCCAGGCGCTCCTGGAGCTTCTCGCGGTCGAAGTCAGAGGTGGTGTTCTCCATCTCGCCCTTGATCTGAGCGATACGGGCGTCGATGGCCTCCTTGGAGCCAGCACCGCCGACGACGACGGTGTTGTCCTTGGAGATGGTGACGGACTTAGCGGTACCGAGCATATCGGCGGTGATGTCAGCGACCTTCACGCCCAGCTCGTCCAGAGCGGCCTGGCCACCGGTGAGGACGGCGATGTCCTCGAGGATGCGCTTGCGGCGATCGCCGTAGCCCGGAGCCTTGACGGCGCAGACGTTGAGGGCGCCACGGATCTTGTTGAGGACCAGGGTCGGCAGAGCCTCGCCGTCGATGTCCTCAGCGATGATGAGCAGGCCACGGCCGGCGCGCTGGACAGCCTCGAGAACAGGCATGATGTCCTGGACGCTGGAGATCTTCTGGTCGGTGATGAGGATGTACGGATCCTTCATCACGGCCTCCATGCGGTCGTTGTCCGTGACGAAGTAAGCAGAGACATAGCCCTTGTCGAACTGCATGCCCTCGACAGTGTCGATGGTAATGTCGAACGTCTGGGAATCCTCGACGGTGATGACGCCGTCCTTACCCACGACCTCCATGGCCTCGGCGATCTTCTCGCCAACCTCGGGGTCACCAGCGGAGATGGTGCCTACGGAAGCGATCTGCTCCTTGGTCTCGACCGGCTTGGCCTGCTTCTTCATCTCGGCGACGGCGGCGTTGACGGCCTTGTCGATGCCGCGACGGATGGCCAGCGGGTTAGCGCCAGCGGCGACGTTGCGCAGACCGTCGTTGACGATAGCCTGAGCGAGCAGGGTTGCGGTGGTGGTGCCGTCACCCACGGTGTCGTTGGTCTTGGTGGCGACCTCCTTCACCAGCTGAGCGCCCATGTTCTCGATGTTGTCCTCGAGCTCGATCTCCTTAGCGACGGAAACGCCGTCGTTGGTGATGGTCGGGGCACCGAACGTGCGCTGCAGAGCGACGTAACGGCCCTTGGGGCCCATGGTGACGGTAACGGCATCGGCCAGAGTGTTGACGCCCTTGGCAAGCTTAGCGCGGGCATCGGTGTTGAACGTAATGTTCTTTGCCATGGTAGGTAATCCTCCAAAAGAAATGTGACTCGCGTCGCCGCTTCCGAGTCCTATGCGGCAGGCGCGTTCAAAGACGAATCAGAGATTCCGACGAGACTAGGCCTCGACGACAGCGTAGATGTCGTCGGCGCGCATCAGCAGATACTTCTCGCCGTCGACCTTGACCTCGTTGCCACCGAACTTACCGTAGATGACAACGTCGCCAACCTTGACGTCCATGGGGATGCGCTCACCCTTGTCGTTGACCTTGCCGGCGCCCACGGCAACGATGGTGCCGCGCTGCGGCTTCTCCTGAGCGTTGCTGGCGATGTACAGGCCAGAAGCGGTCTTCTGCTCGGCCTCGTCGGGCTTGACCAGGACGCGATCTGCAAGCGGCTTCAAAGACGACATGCTTGTTTCCTCCTTTTTGGGCCGCGCGGTCATACCACGCGAATTAACCCTTTTTGTTTGCGTACGCGTTGAATGGTACCCACGAATGGCGGGTTATACAACACGGAGTCAAAAAATCTTATTTTTTGGCACTTAGATTTTCTGAATGCCGGGGGATAACTTGGCAGTGGCTCCCGGGGCGGACCGGAGGGCATGAAGTTTGCTGCTCTACAGTCCTGCG
>USJB01000182.1 GCA_900554905.1 uncultured Collinsella sp.
GTAACCTCGCCGCGAACCTTATCGAGAAGCTCCTTGTGAGCGTCCTCGCGGGTCAGGTCGGCGATACGCTCGAGCTCGGAGGTCTGCTTGGCGCAGAGCTCCTCAAGCTCGCGGGAGCGCTTCTCGACCTGACCGGCCTGGCTGGACAGCTGGTGCTCACGCTTGTCGAGAGCGTCGTTTCGGCGATCAAGGGACTCCTCGCGCTGCATCACGCGGTTCTCAAGCGTACGAATCTCGCTCTTACGCTGCTTGTCCTCGGCCTCGGCGGCCTGCTTGTTCTTGATGATCTCCTCTTTAGCCTCGAGCAGAGCCTCTTTTTTGAGGGTCTCGGCCTGACGCTTAGCATCACCGATCAGGGACTCAGCCTGTGCGTGTGCCGACTGGATCTTTTCGTCGGCCTCGTGAAGACTACCCTGCTTGGCGGTGCGCATGTAGGCAATGGCGGCGATGGCACCCAAAACGATGCCAACGAGCGCTGCGATGATAGGCATGCTCACTCCTTTTTATGGATTCGTTACACAACAAAGCGAACCGTCCTTACGAACGGCTCGCGACATTTGAGTAATATGGGCGCAGCTTATGCGGGTCGGATACAGATAAACATATAAACAAACTCATCACAGATGAGCACATATCACAAAGCAAATGACAGTGTTTATCGTACGTTGAACCACAACAACTGTCAAATAAATGGCCCCGGCACGGCGGCTAAAACACGGTGAACGGCAGGGCCACAAAACGCATACGCCTAAACCGCACATTCCTCGCGTTCGGCATCGAGACGTGCCTTAACGGCATCGGCGGCGACGTGATACGAGAAGCCCTTGCCCATCAAAAACCGAACCAGTTTTTCGAATGCGCGCGTCTCTGGAACACGCCGCTTGGCGAGCAGGGCTGACGCACGCGCCAAATCGTCTTCGACGGCAAAATAATCCTCGGGATAACCGGGAATGTCATCGAGCACGACATGACGGCGCTTGAGCTCGGTCTCGATTTTGCGCTGTCCCCAACCGCGCCGCTTGCGCTCCTCGATAAAGTACGAGCAAAAGCGGCTCTCGTCTAAAAAACGATACTCGGTGGCGCGCTCGACGGCGAAATCGATCGCAGGCTGGTGAAAGCCGTAGCGAGCCAGCTTGTCACGGACCTCACCCGTCGCATGGTCGCGGCGCGATAACATCTCGGTCACCATGGTAAGTGCACATTTACGCTCAATAAGCTGCACCGCCTCACGGAAGTTGTCCCAATCACAGGGAAGATCGGGGCGGTTTTTGACATACAGCCGCGCGACCCGCACGGGAATCCAAATGGACCGCTCAAAACCGCCCTCAAGCTCACAATCAATATGTGCGCAAGGCTTTTTGGACGCATACCCGCTCGAGAACGAGGAGGCCGCCTTCTTATCGGGAAAGACGACCGTGGCCTCGGTCACCGTATACGACATGAGCGTAACCGCTACTCGTCGTCATCATCGAGCATGGCGGAACCATCGATGGCGTAAAGCTCGTCAAACTCCTCAGGCGCAGGCTGATCGGTCAGCTCGACCTCGGACGGAGCATCGTCATCAAACTCAAGTCCACAGGCAAGGCGGACCTTATGCTCAATCTCGTCGGCACAATCGGGGTGTTCGCGCAGGAAGGCCTTAGCGGCCTCGCGACCATTACCGAGCTTGTCCTCACCGTAAGCAAACCAAGAACCCATCTTTTTGCAGATACCGCACTCGACGGCCATGTCCAGAATCGAGCCCTCCTTAGAGATGCCCGTACCGTACATGATGTCGAACTCAGCAGAACGGAACGGAGCTGCCACCTTGTTCTTAACGACCTTAGCGCGCACGCGGTTACCGATAACCTCGTCCTTAAGCTTAATGCTGTCGATGCGGCGAATGTCGATACGCACCGAAGAGAAGAACTTAAGGGCGCGGCCGCCCGTCGTGGTCTCGGGGTTGCCGAACATGACGCCGATCTTCTCACGCAGCTGGTTAATGAAGATGCACGTCGTGTTGGACTTGGACAGCGAGCCGGCCAGCTTGCGGAGCGCCTGGCTCATCAGGCGAGCCTGAAGACCGACCGTAGTGTCGCCGATTTCTCCCTCGATCTCGGCACGCGGGGTCAGCGCGGCGACGGAGTCGACGACGATAGCATCAATGGCGCCGGAACGCACGAGCATGTCAACAATCTCGAGCGCCTGCTCACCCGTATCGGGCTGGGAAATGAGGACCTCATCGATGTCCACGCCGATACGCGCGGCATACGTTGGGTCGAGCGCGTGCTCGGCATCGATAAATGCCACAACGCCACCCATTGCCTGGGCCTCGGCCAGGATCTCGAGCGAAAGCGTCGTCTTACCGGAGGACTCAGGACCGTAAATCTCGACGATACGGCCGCGCGGCACGCCACCGATGCCCAAAGCGGCATCGAGGGCCAGGGCGCCCGTGGGAATGGCCTCGACCTCGAGCTCGGGGCCACCGTCGCCGTACCTCATGATGGAACCCTGGCCGAATTTCTTCTCGA
Organism: uncultured Collinsella sp.; assembly: GCA_900554905.1. Classification (GTDB taxonomy): domain Bacteria; phylum Actinomycetota; class Coriobacteriia; order Coriobacteriales; family Coriobacteriaceae; genus Collinsella. The sequence goes on from USJB01000182.1 coordinate 2,511, forward strand.
TCTCGGCCTTGGTGGTGGCGATCATCTCATCGCGCTCTTTACCCGTCGTGCGAGTATGAACGGTACGTACGGGACCTGAATTCTTGGCCATGAATAGCCCTCCTCTTAACAACCTGCATCGATAATAAACGAACGGCTGTTCGTGGTCAACCGTTCAGGCCAATCATATGCAGGCGGTCTTTCCAAAACCCAGCCAAACGCCGACCAAACACTGACCAAATACTTGACCACAAAGGACCAAATATGAACAAGGCAGGCAAAAATACATCTACAACCAGCACAAACGCCAAATGAGCCTAAGGTCCCTATCTCCACAATTAAGGGGCTCGGAGGCCCCTTAAAACACGTCTATTCCATAGAGTTGAGCACAAGGGCAATGCGACCCAATGCCTCCGTGACCGCATGGGCACGAACAAACGAACGGTCACCCTCATAGTGGCAGCGCACAGAGTCCACGACCGGCACGCCCCCATCGGCGGAACGATGCGCCCAGCCAATATAGAAAGTGCCCGCCGGATCGTCCTCAGTGCCACCGCCGGGGCCGGCATAACCCGTTGCGCTCACTGCAATATCGCACTGGTACAGCTCCAGCGAACCCACCGCCATCTCGCGCGCGGTCTGATGCGACACCGCGGTATAGCGGTCGAGCGTCTCCTGCTCAACACCAAGAACACGATGCTTAATCTCATCGCAATAGGTCACCGCACCGCCGCGCAGCACCGCCGACGCGCCCGGGATATCGGCAATCGTCGAGGCGATCATACCCGCCGTCAGCGACTCAGCCGTCGAAACCGTCACGCCCCGAGCGCTCGCGTGCTCGACA
>USJB01000183.1 GCA_900554905.1 uncultured Collinsella sp.
GAGCCGACGGCCCCAAGCGTCATTTGATTAAACAGGGTACGCCGACCATGGGTGGCGTCATCATCCTTGTCGCGATCTCGCTGACCTGCCTGCTGATGGGCAAGCTCACCACCGAGCTCGTGCTCGTGCTGCTCGCCACGCTGGCGACCGGCGTGCTGGGCCTGATCGACGACCTGACCTCCGTTACGCATGGGCGCTCGCTCGGTCTGACGCCTCATGCCAAGATGATCGGCCTAACCATTATCTGTGTCACCTTTACGGTACTTGCCGTTAACTGGTGCGGCGTCGCCCCTGAGATTCGTTTTCCCGGCGGCCTGACGATTGACCTCGGTGTTCTTTCGACCACCATCTGCGGCCTTTCGTTTCCGTGGCTCTACATTGTATTTTGCTGGCTGATGATCGCCGGTCTTTCTAATGCCGTGAACCTGACCGATGGCCTTGACGGTCTTGCTGGCGGCACCTCCATGATTGCCATGCTCGCCATGGCTGCCATGGCGTTTTTGCACGGAGACGTGAACCTGTCCATCTTCTGCACGGCGTGCGCCGGTGCCTGCCTGGGCTTTTTGTGGTTCAATTGCTACCCGGCGAGCATCTTTATGGGCGATACCGGCTCGCTTGCCCTAGGCGCCGCGTTTGCCTGCACGTCCATCATGACCAACACCGAGGTCGTCTCCCTCATCATCGGCGGCCTGTTTATCGTTGAGACCCTGTCGGTCATGATTCAGGTTGTCTACTTCCACTTTACGCACAAGCGCGTCTTCCTTATGGCGCCCATTCATCATCATTTCGAAAAGAAGGGCTGGGCCGAGACCAAGGTCGTTATCCGTTTTTGGATTATCGCCGCGGCCTTTGGCGCCGTTGGCCTCGCCCTGTTCTTCCAGTTGGGATAGTGGTCTTTCATGTCTCTTGCTGATGTCTTTAGCCTACTTGTTTTGGGGCAGGGTAAATCCGGTCTCGATGTCGCCCGTTGGGCGTTGGCTCACCCCGAGCGCGTGAGCGCCACGACCGTGTATGGCGGCGGTACCTCCGAGCCCAATGACGCCACACGTGCGCTCGAGGCGCAGGGCGCGTCGTTTGTCTACGGCACCGAGCAGGTCGAGGGTGCCTATGACGTGTGCGTGACATGCCCGGGTATCTCGGAGTTTTCGGCCTTCTTTAAGGCCGGGCGTGAGCATGCCGCTCAGATTATGGGCGAGCCCGAGTTTGCCTATCGCCTGTCTCCCCAAAATTGGATCGCCATCACGGGCACCAACGGCAAGACAACTACCACGTCGCTGACCGATTATCTGCTCAAGGCCGCCGGTGAAGCCAGCGTGGCCGTCGGCAATATCGGTGAGCCGCCGGTGAACGAGATCGACGGCCGCGCACACAATGAGTGGTTTGTGGCCGAGCTGTCGAGTTATCAGATTGCTACGACAGCCGAGCTTCATCCTCGCGTGGCGGTGCTGCTCAACATCACGCCCGACCACCTGGGCTGGCACAAGAGCCACAAGAACTATGCGCTTGCCAAGATCAAGTTGTTCGAGAATATGGTCGACGACGACCTCGTGGTTATCGACGTTGAGGATGCCGGCATCCATGAGTTCGATGAGTACATCTACACACCGGGTCGCCGCATCTGCAAGGTCGCTTTTGACGAGCCCGAGGGTGCAGACGCCGCCTTTGTGCGCGATGGCAAGATGGTCGTGCGCCTGAAGGGCGTCGAGACCCCGCTCATCGCTACATCCGAGCTCAAGATCTCGGGCCATCACAATGTTATCAATGCCCTGTGCGCCGCCACGGCTGCCTTGGCGGTCGGTGCCGATGTCGATGGTGTCTGCCGCGGTCTTGCCTCGTTCCAGCCGCTCGAGCACCGCGTGGAGCCGTGTGGCGAGATTGACGGCGTGCGCTACGTCAACGATTCCAAGGCGACCAACACCGATGCGGTCGAGAAGGCACTGACGGCATTTCCCGATGACGACGTGATCTTGCTGCTCGGCGGCCACGATAAGGGCACGCCGCTCACGGACTTCGCGCGCGTCGTTATGGACAACGTGCGCTCGGTCGTCTGCTTTGGCGATGCGCGCGAGCGCTTCACCGCCGCTATGGACGAGGCCGATGTCGATGGCGATGTGGATATCGCTCAGGCGGATGACCTGCGCGACGCCGTGGACGTTGCCCGTTCGCTGTCGAGCCGTGGCGATGTGATCCTGCTTTCGCCCGCTTGCTCTTCGTTCGACGAGTTCTCGGGCTACGAGGAGCGCGGCCGCGTGTTTAAGGACTACGTGGCCCAGCTTGCCGCTGCAGCGAAATCACAAATGGAATAGGGGTTGCGGTGAGAGAGGAGAGCCCCCGACAAGGTATGAGGAGGCCCGACTCGGACCGTGCTTCCTCACGTCGTATCACACCGCGTTCCAGCCGCGGCGGGCAGTCGTTTAGCGAACGCTATATTGCCGGTGTTCCCGCCCGTATCATGCGCCCCCGTTTGATATTCATGGCCTGCTTGTTTACCTTGGTATGCTTTGGCCTGCTGATGGTGTACTCGGCGTCTTCGGTCGAGGCGCTGCACGAGAATGGCTCGGCGACGTTTTTTCTGGGTCGACAGGCCGCGTTTGCCGTGGTCGGTGTTCTGGCGCTGATTGCCATCGTGCGCGTTTTGCCGGACAGCTGGTTTGGGGAGGATGTGCTCAGGATCTTCCTTATCGGCATGATAGGGCTACTGCTTCTGGTGTTCTTGGTGGGCAGCGGCAGCCGTGGCGCCACGCGCTGGCTTAACATCGCCGGTATTCAGTTCCAGCCTTCCGAGTTTTTAAAGCCATTTGCCATTGCGTATTCGGCCATCATGCTTGATCGCTTCTTTTCGCCCGGTGGCAACATCAACGAATTCCTTCGCAAGATGGGCATCTACCTGGGCATTTCGCTCTTTCTGATCTTTATCCAGCCCGATTTCGGTACTGTCCTGATCATCCTGTTGACCCTCATGTGCATGGCGTTGTTTGCGGGTCTCGACCCCAGATTTATCATCGGCGTGCTAATCTTCGGCATTCTCGTGATCGTGATTGCGCTTGTCGCAGAGCCGTACCGTATGGTGCGTATTCAGGTTGCCTTGAACCCTTGGGCCGACGAGTATGGTGACGGCTATCAGGCCACGCTTGCCATCATGGCCTTTGCCTCGGGCGGTCTGTTCGGCCGTGGCATCGGCAACTCAACCATGAAGTACTCGTATCTGCCCGAGGCGCACAATGACTACATCCTGGCCATCATTGGCGAGGAAGTCGGTTTTGTCGGAACCGTGCTGTTCTTCTTGGTG
>USJB01000184.1 GCA_900554905.1 uncultured Collinsella sp.
AGATTGGCTGCATGCTCGCCGCAGGTAGCTACTACCCCTACAGCTGCCGTCCGGGCGATGTGCGCCAGGCGCAGCTCGACAATCAGGACAATTACTTCTTCGTCGACGTTCAGAGCCGTGGCTACTACCCGGCCTATGCCGTCAAGAAGCTCGAGCGTCTGGGTATCGATGTGGGCATGACCGACGAGGACCGCGAGATCCTGGCCGCCAACACCGTCGACTTCATCAGCTTTAGTTATTACAGCACCCGTTGCTCCGCCGGTGCCGATAACCCCGATGTCGAGCGCACCCAGGGCAACGCCTTCGCCGGCGCCAAGAACCCCTACCTGCAGGAGAGCCAGTGGGGTTGGGCCATCGATCCGCTGGGCTTCCGCATCACCCTCAACGACCTGTACGACCGTTATCAGAAGCCGCTGTTTGTGGTTGAGAACGGCCTGGGCGCCAGGGACGTTGCCGAGGAGGATGGCTCCATCAACGACGACTACCGTATCGACTACCTGCGTCAGCATATTGCCGCAATGCGTGATGCGGTGACCGAGGACGGCGTTGACCTGCTGGGCTACACTACCTGGGGCCCGATCGACCTGGTCTCGGCCGGCACGGGCGAGATGTCCAAGCGCTACGGCTTTATCTACGTCGACCGCGACGATGCCGGCAACGGCACCCTCAAGCGCTCCAAGAAGAAGAGCTTCGACTGGTACAAGCACGTCATTGAAACGAATGGTGAGGACCTTTCCTAAGGAAGCTGAGACACTCAACTTCATAGCCTCCTAACCAAGGCGCCCGGCGAGTATGTGCTCACCGGGCGCCTTGCCGTCTGCGGATTTTGGGACATGTGGCCCGCTTTTTCGACCCAACTGTCGGTACACTAAAAGCACTATGGGTACCCGCGAGCGACATATCGGCCACGCGGCCGCCCGATCCGCACCCGTGGCGGATCCTAGGGGCGGCAGGCTCTTCGCCATGCCGCGATTCCTTGTTGGCATAACACATCAGGTATACCGTCACCGCGTCTTTGCTATCGCCGGCGCCATCACCGCGCTGTTCCTCATGCTTTTGGCAGTCTTGCCGGCGCTGTTCGCCTTCGACCCCAAACTTTCTAACGCCGTGCCCGCCTATAGCGAGGTGTCCGAAGAGGTCGTGGATGCGCTCGTCCATTCGAGCTCTCTACCGTTGCTTGTTGCCGCAATTGCATTTTCGATCTGGGGCGTATCGGTCTATCTGCGCTGTTTGGACTATGTGTTGCGCCGCCGTCTTGTTGCTATCGCCACCATCTGCGCCCTGTGGATGATCGAAGTCATTCTCAAGTACAAGTCGTTCACGCCGTTCTATGCCACCGTGCTGTGGTACCTGTACTACGTGCCCATGACGCTCATTCCGCTGCTCTACCAGTTGTGTGGTCTGCGCCTTGCGGGCCTGGAGCAACACCGCCTGGGTCGCCGCTACTGCGCTGCGCTGTGGATTATGGCTATCCTGCTTATCGGATTTGTGCTCACCAACGATTTTCACCAGCAGGTCTTCCGCTTTGACCGTACAAGCGACACCTGGAGCAACGATTACACGTACGGCTGGGGTTATTTCGCCGTCCTCGTGTGGACGGCCTTTAACTTTGTGGCCTTTTTTATTCTGGTGGGCCGGTCCTCGTCCTTTCGCATCCAGCGTTTCTCGGGCACGGCGGCGCTCGTGCTGCTGGGCGGCGCTTTCTTTGCCATCTCATATGCTCTGCGCGTGCCCTGGGCATGGAGGCTCAACTTTTCGCTCGTCTATTGCGTCCTGTGCGTGGTGGCGATGGAAATCTGTCTCGATTGCGGTGTCATTCCGTCGTATCACGACATAGCCGGCATCTTCGACACCTTGCCGCTCGACCTCAAAGTTCTAACGCGCGACCTGCAGGAGGTCTATGCCACGCCGGTGTCAAAGCCAACGCCGGTAGGCGTGCGCGAGGAGTTGCGGACCCAGGAGCACGGCCGCGCTCATGCCTTTGCCGTGGCGTCCGATCCCGATGTGATGTACCGTGCCTTCCCACTGCTGGGCGGATCGGCCCTGCTTGCCCAAGACGTGTCGGATCTCAACGAGCTTAACCGTGAACTGGCGCATCGTCGCATGGAGCTGCAGCGTCAAAACGAGCTGCTCGCCGCCGACTACGACCTTAAGACGCACCTGGCAGACCAAGAGGCCGAGACCTTGCTGGTCCAAGACGTGGACCAGGCGCTTGCCCGCGCGCTCGAAGGGATGTACGACCTGCTGAGCTCGCTGCCGCCGTTGACCGATGAATCGTCTTCGCACGAGCGTTACCGCATGCTGCAGCGCGCCAAGATGCTCGTCGCCTATTGCAAGCGCAAGGGGTCGCTCACGTTGGCACAGCACGGGGAGAGCGGTTTTGATCGCGACCGCATTCAGCTCATTGCCAACGAGCTCGCAAGCGACCTGCGCACCATCGATATCGATTGCGCCTCGATTATCGCCATACGGCGCCCGATGCACGCCAGTACGGTAAGTGCCCTGTACGACTGCGTGTATGACTTTGCGTTTTTTGCCTACGCCACCGACCATCCGGCGCTCATGTATCACCTGAGCGACCACGATTCGTGCAGTGTGGAGCTGCGCGCCACGCTTTTCTCTAACGACGAGGAAGACCTGTCGCAGACGTCCGCCGCGCGTGAACTCGAGAACGAGCTGCAGGGACGCAACGTGGCGTATCGTCTTGAGGGCGAGTCCGGCCAGTTGCGCCTGATCGTGTTGATGCCGCGGGCAGGTGAGTGACGATGCAGATCCCGCTCATTCTTCCCCAGACAGTCGCGCTCGACGTGGCCTTTGCCCTGGCGGCGTGCTTGCAGACCATTCACGTTCCGCTTATCGCGTCGCGTCGTTCGCCCTATAACCGCAAAGTAATCTGCACCTATGAAGCGAGCCTGGTTGTACACCTGGTTATCTCTGCCGTCATTATGTTCGCAGCGAGCGGTTCGTATCTGGTGGCACCACTCCCCGTCATTGCCGAGACAGCGGGCGGGCTACTGTGGGCCAACGCCGCGATTACCGCCTATGGCATGGTCCTTATGGTGCATTATCGCCGCCCCGTCATGCTGGTTGAACTGTTGCTCGTTGCTGCCGCGACGCCGCCGGCGGTTTACGTCATGGGCCCGGTGTGGACTGCGGTTCCTATCGCGGATGCCGCGTTCTTCCTGTTCCGCTCCATCGCCGCGCTTTTGATGGATGTCCGTAACCGTCAGGAAGACATCACGGCGTTCTCGACGATTGAGACCATCAACGTGATTCCCGTCGGCAT
>USJB01000185.1 GCA_900554905.1 uncultured Collinsella sp.
GTCGCGCCCTTGAAGTTGAACGTCAGATTGTCCAAATGCGGCCCGCGCAGCGTCGAGCAGTTACGGCGTTTGGTAAAACGCCGTAACTAACGTGCTCCGTACTGCTCGTAGTAGGCGTCGATGGCAGTCTTGAGCTCGTCGTCGATGACAACCTTGCCGTCGATCTCGTGGTTGTAGAGGGTCTCGACGACCTCGGCCATGGAGACGATGCTCGCGACGGGGAAACCGTACTTGGCCTCGATCTCCTTCTGCGCGGTGGTCACGCCGCCCTTGCCGACCTCCATGCGGTTGAGGGACACGATGAGGCCCTTGATTTCGACGTCGGCAGCAGCCTTAACCTTGGGATAGGTCTCGTCGATGGACTTGCCGCTGGTGGTGACGTCCTCGACCATGACCACGCGGTCGCCGTCCTGGGGCTCATAACCCAGCAGGTTGCCCTTATCGGCACCGTGGTCCTTGGCCTCCTTGCGGTCGCAGCAGTACTTGACCTCCTTGCCGTACAGCTCGTGGTAGGCAATCGCGGTCACGACGGCCAGGGGAATGCCCTTGTAGGCCGGCCCAAACAGCACGTCAAAGTCGTCGCCAAAGTTATCGTGGATGGCCTGGGCGTAATACTCGCCCAGCTTCTTGAGCTGATAGCCCGTCACGTAAGCGCCGGCGTTCATAAAGAACGGGGACTGACGGCCGCTCTTGAGCGTAAAGCTGCCGAACTTAAGGACGTCGGACTCGACCATAAACTTGATGAACTCTTGCTTGTAAGCCTCCATGCGGGCTCCTCTCGTAATCGCGTACGTGCCTTCCAGTTTAGCGCAGGCGAAGCGTAGATGCGGGCGCGCTTTGAGGCCACGGCATTCTGTAAAGGCTTTGTCAGAGGGAATGGTTTTCCGAACAATGGGGTTGACATGTCAAACCCCCTCATCAAGAATACGGGCGGATTAAAAAGGGGTACGAGATACCCAAAGCGCGCTGCGCTCAGCCTTTAGGAGGTGTGCCATGGAAGGCAGTCCTAGTCGAAAAACCTGCATGTCGCCCTCGGCGCGCCGCGAGGACTCCGCACACGCATAAACGCCACCGGCAGATCGCCAAAACCACCGCAAAGGTGCCTGTCCCCAATGTGCTGGTTTGGAACACGTGGACGAAACAGGTTTGAAACACGGGATTTGTGCGTCGGGCGCTCAAAAACGCTTCTACCTGCATCGTAATCAAAACGAAACATCTGCTCGTCGGCTTATGCGAAACTTTGCTGCAACAGTGCGATATTATCCATACTCGATAAAGCTCACGGCGCATGGGGCGCCGCGAACGACACTTTTCTTTTCCATCAATTGGAGGAAGCATGAGCTACACGCAGAAAGTTCTCGAAGAGCTCAAGGCCCGCTATCCCGAGCAGCCTGAGTTCATCCAGGCCGCGACCGAGATCCTCGGCACCATCCAGCCGGCGCTCGACGCCCACCCCGAGTACGAGGAGGCCGCCCTGCTTGAGCGCCTCGTCGAGCCCGAGCGCATCGTTATGTTCCGTGTCCCCTGGGTCGACGACCAGGGCAAGGTCCAGGTCAACCGCGGCTACCGCGTCGAGTTCAACTCTGCCATTGGACCCTACAAGGGCGGCCTGCGCTTTAACCCGACGGTCACCCTGGGCATGCTCAAGTTCCTGGGCCTGGAACAGATCCTCAAGAACAGCCTGACCACTCTTCCCATGGGCGGCGGCAAGGGCGGCTCCGACTTTGACCCCAAGGGTAAGTCCAACAACGAGATCATGCACTTCTGCCAGTCCTTCATGACCGAGCTCTATCGCCACATTGGCCCCAACACCGACGTTCCCGCCGGCGACCTGGGCGTTGGCGGCCGCGAGGTTGCCTACCTGTTCGGTCAGTACAAGCGCCTGACCAACGAGTGGACCGGCGTCCTTACTGGCAAGGGCCTCTCCTTTGGCGGCTCGCTCGCCCGTACCGAGGCCACCGGCTACGGCCTGGCCTACTTTGTGGACGAGTACCTCAAGAGCCGCGGCGACTCCTTCGAGGGCAAGAACGTCGTCGTTCACGGCTCCGGCAACGTCGCTATCTACGCGGTCCAGAAGGTCACTCAGCTCGGCGGCAAGGTGCTGGCCTGCTCCGATACTCACGGCTGGGTCGAGGATCCCGACGGCATCGACTACACCGTGCTCGAGCACATCTACAACAAGAAGCGCTCTGGCCACGACAAGGGTGTTACGCTCGCTATGTACGTTGACGAGAAGCCCAACGCCGTGTGGCACGAGGGCGACGGCCGTGGCGTTTGGCAGCTGCCCTGCGACATCGCGCTGCCCTGCGCTCGCGAGAACACGCTGCTGCTCGAGGACGCCCAGGCGCTCGTCGCCAACGGCTGCAAGGTGGTCGGCGAGGGCGCGAACATGCCCACGACCATCGAGGCCACGACCTACTTCCAGGAGAACGGCGTCGCCTTTATGCCCGGTAAGGCTGCCAACGCCGGCGGCGTGCTCGTGTCCGGCCTGGAGATGAGCCAGAACGCCGAGCACCTGTCCTGGACCTTCGAGGAGGTCGACGGCAAGCTCGAGCAGCTCATGCGCGGCATGTTCCACAACGTGGACGACACCGCCAAGGAGTACGGCCAGGAGGGCAACTTCGTCATGGGCGCCAACATCGCCGGCTTCCTGAAGGTCGCCGATGCCATGCTCGCCCAGGGCGTCTGCTAAATCTTCGCTCGACATAGCATGCGATAAGGCTCCCAGCTATCCGGCTGGGAGCCTTTTCTATCCCGGAGGACTCCTCATAACTTGCGGTGATATACGGACTGTTTAGCGTCCCAGAACGGCTAATCAGTCCGTATTTCACCGCAAGTTATGGATGGGTGGGTGGATTTTGTCCTAAAACGGTGTGCGGCCCCTCGTTTGGTACACTTAAAGGTACTGGACAAGTGGAGAGATGGGGGAGAACGTGCTCAAGTTCGGTACCTACGTCCGTGTTGGAAACGCGGCCGAAGCCTATGAGCTCTTGCAGAAGAACCGCAACAACAAGATTGTGGGCGGCGGTATCTGGATGCGTCTGGGTTCGCGTCGTGTGGCGACGGCGATTGACCTTTCGGCCTGCGGACTCGATCAGATCGAGGAGACCGAGACCGAGTTTCGCATCGGTGCCATGTGCACCCTGCGCCAGCTCGAGCGCCATGCCGAGCTCAACGCGCTTGTCAAAAATGTCTTTGAGTTCGCCGTCCACGATATCGTGGGCGTGCAGCTGCGCAATACCGCCACGGTGGGCGGCAGCATCTACGGCCGCTTTGGCTTTTC
>USJB01000186.1 GCA_900554905.1 uncultured Collinsella sp.
CACGGCCTGACACCCGCCGGGCCCTCGCGCGAGATCGCCCTCATCGACGACATCATCAGCGACGACCCGGGGGCGTATGTGACGAGGATCGCGATACCGGTCCGCTAATCACTACCATTTATCGAGCAATTCCATCCATTTACCTTAATCCGAATTAGATTGTATTATGTAGCAAATAAAATGACAGCATATTGCCCCCATAGGCAGGAGACATTATGCCCAGAGTTCAATCACGTCGCTCGTTTCTTCTCGGCCTAGCCTCGATCATCGGCTTATCCGCGTCACGCCCAACAAGAGTATTCGCTGCCGACTCAAACTCATCCGTCGCTTTTACATCAGACCTAGCACAAGACTACGCGCTTTCCCTGTTGCCCATCGTCGACGGATCCGCGAACTTAGAGATCGAGCAAATCGTTCCCGTATGCCAACAAATCGGCCTTATCTGTGGCTATGAAATCAGTGTCACAAGGGAAGGAAGCCCCTACGGTTATTTAATACTTGACGCATCATATCCTGGGCTTCTGAAGGAGATAACCCTCGGCGATACCATTCTTCCGATTTCAGCTTCTCTATCAAACGCCATTTCAACTTATTCCGGCCAACAGGCCACAAACCCAACCGTACTAATTTCGTACAACGATATTGAATATGGAACTTTGGTGCCAGGAACTAGAGACTGTGTAACCAACTATAACAATATACGGTCTGTCCCAATTGTCACCGAAAAGGGTATAGCACCTCAAAGCAATAACCCAACTTCATGGGATGCAGTCATTATCAATGAAGATGACTTGATGTTGCATTTCCAAATAGACGATTTAAACGGAATACCGTTCCGAGGAGTCTCGGAATCATTAGTTGAAGCCCGCACTAATAAGTATGCATGCGTCGTTTCTGCCTTGTACGCTGTATCAATGCATTACGGTCTCACCAGTTCAAACGCTAATCAATTTAATCCCGATTATTATAAAGAAATATGGAACGTCACTGGCACAACAACGTATAAGACCAATGATCAGGGCGTCGAGTACGGAAGCACGATCATCCCAGATGGAATTGTTCCGTTTAAAAGTCTTGCCGCTCAAAAGGGTAGAGCACTTAATACTCAATTTTTCGGTTATCAGCCTCAATTCGCTCAGTACAGAGCAACTATCGATCAAGGGAATATCGGCTTGTATCATATGTGGATCAACAGCCGAAACAGTGAAGGATCCGTCGAGCTATCAGGTCATACAGTCACGGTAACTGGCTATTTTACTGGGCATAATGGAAGCTCTGGCATCGAACTGCAGTGGCTCGAAGTATTCGACGGATGGAACACTTATCCCCGAGCGATTAACTATGCAACGCCCAATATGGTCAAATTGAACGGAACAGTCTTTTGGTAGACCGGATGGCACCATCAAAATGCTATGGCACCACGGCCTTTGCCCTGGTTACGATATTGGTGATTTTCGCTATGTTTGCATCCGTTTCTTCATGCACAGATAGAGCCCGCTATAGCGGAGGAGATGATTACCTTGTCTTTGGAGCCGGCAGCGTTCATTCTATTGAGGGAACGGAACTCGTAATCCAAACAGACAACAGTCCCCGCTACACCGACGCTGGAAAGCAAACCCGGATTACATTCCCCTCATCTGGCCGAATCAAAGACAAGCTTTCCCAAATCAAAGTTGGGACAAGAGTTTCCTACTCACGCTTTGAGTCGGTAGACGCATCTGGATCATACGAGGGAAACGATATCGAAATTGAACAGGCAAACACTATAAGGAGATGTTGAGGAACTGAGCCTCTGCGCAGTTCCTCAACAAATCATTATGCCTCCGGGACCCTACCCGTCGCCAAAATCTGTTCAAGTGCCGCCTCATCCAACACGGGCACACCCAGCTGCTCGGCCTTAGTGAGCTTGGAGCCTGCCTTGGGGCCGGCGACCAGATAGCTCGTCTTCTTCGACACGCTGCCCGAAACCTTGGCGCCGAGCACCTTGAGCGCCGCGCCCGCCTCGTCACGCGTGCGGTTGACGAGCGTGCCGGTGAGCACGAAGGTCAGACCCGCGAGTGGCCGTGCGTCGGCGAGCTCGCCCGCCACGCCAGCGTCGGCTGCGGCTTGCGCGTGCGCGGCGCCCAAGTCGACCTCGAGCGACAGGCCCGCCTGGCGCAGGCGCTCCAGCACGGCAAGGTTCTCGGGCACGGCCAGGAACTGCTTGACGCTCGCCGCAATCTTGGGACCGATGCCCTCGCACTCGGCAATATCCTCTTCGCTCGCCAAGATGAGCTTGTCAATCGACAGGAATCGCTCGGCGATGACCTCGCCCACACTCTTGCCCACATGGCGGATGCCCAGGGCAAACAGCACGCGACCGAGCGGCTGGCTCTTGGACTTGTTGAGCTCGGCGATGATTTTCTCGGCCGTCTTGAGGCCTACCGGAATGGGGTCGCCCTTCTTGACGCCCTTTTTGCTGTTGGAGCTGGCATAGGTGCGCCCCGTGTCCAGGCCGGCGATGTCGTCGACTGTGAGCTGGTAGAAGTCCGCGACATCGTGGATCAGCCCGGCGGCGATCATCTTGTCGACGATCTCGTCGCCCAGGCCGTCGACATCCATGCAGCCGCGACTCACCCAGTGGAGCAGGCGCTCCTTGAGCTGCGCGGGGCAGTCGATGGAGACGCAGCGGTAAGCGACCTCGCCGTCCTCGTGGACCACGGGGCTGCCGCACACGGGGCAGACCTCGGGCATGTGCCAGTCGACCGAATCGGCCGGGCGCTTATCGAGCACCGGGCCCACGACCTCGGGAATCACGTCGCCCGCCTTGTGCACGATAATGGTGTCGCCCTCGCGCACGTTTTTGCGACGGATCTCGTCGATATTGTGCAGCGTGGCGCGCGCGATGGTGGAGCCGGCGACCGTCACCGGGTCGAACTCGGCGACCGGCGTGAGCACACCGGTGCGGCCCACCTGGATGCGAATTTCGCGCAGGACGGTCTGCTTTTCCTCGGGCGGGAACTTAAAGGCAATGGCCCAGCGCGGCGCGCGGGCGGTAAAGCCCAAGTCGAGCTGCTGCTGGAAGCTATCGACCTTTACAACCACGCCGTCGATGTCGTAGTCTAGGTCACCGCGATGCTCGAGCGCCTGGGCGCAGAACTCGTGGACCTCGGCGGGTGTGGCACAACGGGCAACGTTAGGGTTGACGCTAAAGCCGGCGCTACGCAGCCAGTCCAGAAACTCGCGCTGGCTGTGGACGTGCAACGGGTCGGTATCGGCGATGGCATAGATAAAGGTGGCAAG
>USJB01000187.1 GCA_900554905.1 uncultured Collinsella sp.
TAAGCGCGTGCCGATCACCCGATTGCGGTGTGTGCCCGTCCTGGCCTTTTGTGCCGTATGCTCCGTCGGTGACCAAGTGCACAAGATCTTTGTTCCTGGTCGTCATTTCGACATGATCGACCTGTGCTTCGATGCCGCGGGTTACGTTGTCGCCATGCTGTTGGTGCTGTTGGCCGCCGCGCTGGTTCAGCGCGCGACCTTTCCCATTGGCGCCCATGCGAAACGTCGTTAACAACCCTGTTACGAATAATGCGACCTCGATGAATCATTTTGCGTCGCGCGTATTTCCGAGCGGTCGGATTTGAGGGGCGAGCGGTAGAACGCTCGCCCTTTGTGCGCCACGATGCGGCACAATGTACCGCAAAAGCTGTTTGTATCCGGTACGAATCGTTCGTTGGTCTTTAATTCTTCTCAACGGAGGTGTTTGAGATGGCAAACGGATTGCTTTTGCGGCTTCGCGAGCGTGAGCTCAGCGCGAGCCCGGCGGAACGCAATGTCATCGCATATGTAAGCGCTCATCCGCACGAGGTGGTCGGGCTGTCCGTCCGCGGTCTTGCCGATGTCACGTTCTCCTCGCCCTCGAGCATTTTGCGTTTTTGCAAGCGCTTGGGTTTTGCGGGCTACAAGGAGTTCCAGCGCGAACTGATTGCCGAACTGGCGCTCTTGGGTGACAAGAAAGACGTTGCCCTCGAGGACATCTCCATGGATGACAGCGTCGAACGTATCGTGGGGAAGGTGATGAAAAGCAACGTGCGCACGATCGAGGCGACGGCGCGAACGCTCGATTACACCGTCTTGGAGCGATGCGCGGCCCGTCTTAAGCGGGCACGCGCGGTCAATCTGTTCGGTATTGGTGCCTCTCGTTTGGTCGCACACGATCTGGCGCAAAAGCTCATGCGTGTTGACAAAGAGTGCCATCTGTACGACGACTGGCATGATCAGCTCCTGTGTGCCAAGAACATGCATGAGGGCGATATGGCAATCGCCTTTAGCTACTCGGGCTTGACGCAAGAGGTGCTGGACTGCACCGCCGAGGCTCAACGTCACAACTGTCCCGTCGTGGCCGTTACCAAAGTAGATGGATCATCCAAGCTTGCCACCATGGCCGATGCCGTGCTCGGCGTCGCCGCGAGTGAACCCTTGGTCCGCAGCGGTGCCATGGCTTCGCGTATGGCCCAGCTTATGGTTGTCGATGCCCTCTACGCTGCTTACGTTGCGAGCGATTACGAACGGGCGACGCATGCCATCAAGCAAAACTACATCGAGAAACAGGAAAGATGAGGTGAACAAAATGCTTGATTTAACGAAATTCACGACAGAACAGCGAAATCAAAAGTCAATGGAACTCGACACGATGACATCGCTGCAAATCGTCACGACGATGAACGATGAGGATCTTCGTGCCGTCCAGTCGGTCACGAAAGTGTTGCCCCAGGTTGCCACAGCAATCGACTGGGCTGCTGAGACACTCGAGCGCGGCGGGCGCGTCTTTTACATGGGCGCAGGCACCAGCGGTCGTCTGGGCGTACTCGACGCTTCGGAGTGTCCGCCCACGTTTGGCGTGTCACCCGATCTGATTGTCGGGCTCATTGCCGGAGGCGAGACGGCGTTTATCAAGGCTGTCGAAGGTGCCGAAGACAGCGAGGAGCTTGGCGCGAGCGACCTGCGGGAGCGTGGACTCTCGGACAAGGATCTTGTCGTTGGCCTGGCGGCAAGCGGTCGTACTCCCTATGTGGTGGGCGGCCTTGTGTACGCCAAGGCAACTGGGTGCAAGACCATTGCAATTGCCTGTAACCAAGGGTCGAAGATCGGGGAGAGCGCAGATCTTGCCATTGAGCCCGTGCCCGGTCCCGAGGTGCTGACCGGCTCAACGAGGCTCAAGGCGGGAACGGTTCAAAAGCTCATTCTCAACATGATTTCGACCGGTGCCATGGTCAAGATTGGCAAGGTGTACCAAAACCTGATGGTCGATGTGCAGCAGACGAACGAGAAGTTGGTGGTGCGCGGCCAGAACATCGTGATGGAAGCGACCGACTGCACGCGCGAGCGCGCTGTTCAGGCGCTTGCGGATGCCGGCGGCCACGTAAAAACCGCTATTGTCTCGGTACTGCTGAACTGCGATGCCGAGCAGGCTACGGTAGCTCTTGAGCGGGCGCGAGGCCATGTCCGTGCTGCGGTGAGTGGCCATGAGAAGAGCAATGCCGATGTCCAATAGGTGCACGGCGTGAGCTGATATGACATCTAGACGAGATACCCAATACAAGGAGGAGTTATGACGAACAAAGAGCTGGCTCAAAAGCTGCTGGACCTTTTGGGCGGTAAAGACAACGTGCTCGCAAACGCGGCGTGCATGACGCGCCTGCGCGTGACCGTCAAAGACACGGGCAACGTCGACACGGAGGGTATTAAGGCGCTCGACGGCGTGATGGGCCTGGTTGAGGATGACACGATGCAGATCGTGCTGGGTCCGGGCAAGGTGAATAAGGTGCTCGAGGAGTTCTCCAAGCTCACCGGCCTTGCGAAAGGCGTTGCTGACGAGAGCGTGGTTGACGCTGCGGCCACAAACAAGGCCGCGCAGAAGGCCAAGTACGAGTCCAAGCCGGTTCAGGCCTTCCTCAAGAAGATTTCCAATGTCTTCGTCGCCCTGCTTCCCGGCATCATTGCGGCTGGCCTCATCAACGGTATCTGCAACGTCATTAACGTCTCGACGGCAGGCGCGCTTGCAGGCGAGTGGTGGTACCAGGGCATTCGTTCCATGGGCTGGGCCCTGTTTGCCTATCTGCCCATCTTGGTGGGCTATAACGCGGCACGTGAGTTTGGTGGCTCCGCTGCGCTGGGCGGCATCGCCGGCATGATGTGTATCGCCAACAGTGCCATGCCCCTGCTTGCGCCTGGCGCGGCTGATCCTGCCACTGCCATTCTGCTGCCCCTCACCAGTGCGCAGTACAACCCCGCAGCGGGCGGCATGATCGCGGCTCTCATCGCTGGCGCATTTTTTGCCTGGACGGAGCGTCAGATTCGCAAGGTTATGCCCAACGCGCTCGATACGTTCCTGTCCCCGCTGCTGGTGCTCATCATCGGCGCCTTTGCTCTGATGCTCGTCATCCAGCCGGTTGGCGCATGGCTGACGACTGCCATCTTTAGCGTTTTGACCTTTATCTTCGAGAAGCTGGGCGTCCTGGGCGGCTATATCCTGTCGGCAGGCTTCTTGCCGCTGGTGTCCGTCGGCCTGCATCAGGCGCTCACGCCGATCCACGC
>USJB01000188.1 GCA_900554905.1 uncultured Collinsella sp.
CGCGGCGCATCTCCTCGTCGGCGCGCTCGTCGAGCGCCGAGAGCATGTGCTCATACGCCCAGCCCCTGAGCTCGTCGCGATCCTCGGTGCGAGGCAGGTCGCCAAGCGTGGACACATAGGACACGCCGGCGGGCTCGCCGGATGCCACGCGACCATAGGCGTCGCGCACATGGCCCGACAGCCGGTCGAGCAGGGATAGGCGATGCACAAGCAGGGCCGAACCGGCGCGGGCAATAGATTCGTTCCAGGCGCCGAGCATCTCGCGGCAGCACCAGGTCTCCTTGAGCAGGGCATTGCGCTGGGTCACGCAGCGCCCATAGGTGCTCGCAAGATCGGCATAGCGTGCGCTCAGTTGCATGCCAAAGTCATCGAGGGCGGCGCGGCGCACACTGGCGCCCCGCTTAACCATGTCCAGATGGTCGGGGCAAAACAGCACGCTCGGCAGAACCCCGCGCACACCGGCGGCAGAGCATCTCTTGCCGTTGCGGCTAAACGAGCGCTTACCGTCCTCCGCGCTCAATCCCATATCAAGCACGCGGCCGTCGCCCTCGAGCCTCAGCTCGACCCTGCACGAGCCCACGCCGTCATGAACGAGCTCGGCTGCGGTCGGATGCCTAAACGAGGCGCCGCTCGTCAGCAGCTGCAGCGCCTCTATGAGATTGGTCTTTCCCGCCGCGTTGGGTCCCGCAAGTATCGTCACGCCGTCGTCTAGGGCAAGGCGATAGCTATCGAAGCTGCGGTAGTGCGCGACGGAAAGATCGCGGGCGAACATGGTCATGGCGCAACGCTAGATGCGGACCGGCATGACCAGGTACAGGTAGTTGATCTTGTCGTAGGACTTGAAGATGCCCGCCTGCGAGTAGCTCTTGAGCTCCAGCGTGATCTCCTTCTCCTTGGACAGGGCATTGAGGCAGCCAAAGATGTAGTGGTAGTTGAAGGCGATGGTGCCCGACTCGCCCTCGGCCTCGACATCGATCGTCTCCTGCGCAAGGTCCTGGTCATTGGAAATGGAGGACAGGCCCATCTGCCCGTTCTCGACATCGATCTCGAACTTGACGGCGGGGTTGGCGCTCGCGATAACGGCCACGCGCTTGAGGGCGGCGTTAAAGGCGGCGACGTCGATCTTGACGCTCGTCACGCATGAATCGGGGATGAGCTGCTTGTAGTTGGGGTACACGCCCTCGATGCGGCGCGACACGTAGGTGGTGTTGCCGGCCTCAAAGACGACCTGGGTGTCGGTAGCCCCGATCATGATGGTCGCCTGGCTGGCCATGATGTTCAGCGCGTCGTTAAAGGCGTCGGCCGGAACGTTGAGTTCAAAGGAGCCCTCGAGGGTTGAGGTCTCGACCTGCGTATCGCACACGGCCAAGCGGAAGGAATCGGTCGCCACCAGGCGCACGGTGTTGTTCTCGACCTTCATGTGCACGCCACCCAGGATGGGGCGGGCCTTGTCGGTCGAGGTGACGCGCCACACGCGGCCGACCATCTCGGACAAGATATCGGTCGGCAGTTCCACGGCGCTCTCGATGGCATAGGCCGGAAACTCGGGGAAGTCATTAGCATCGAGCGTGTTCAGCCTAAAAGAGCTCTTCTCGCAACCAATCAGCACCTGGCGCTCGGACAGCTCAAAGGTGACCGGGGCATCGGGGAGGGTCTTGGTGATATTGGAAAGCATCTTACAGGGGATAACCATCTCGCCCTCTTCTTCGACATGCGCCGCGATGCGATGACGGATCGAGATGGTGTAGTTAGAGGTCTGGAATTCCAAGATGCCGTCTTGCGCCTTGACGAGCACGCCCGACAGGATGGGAAGGGTGGATGCCGAAGCGACACCCTTCATTACGACGCCGATGGCTTGTGTAAGCGAGCTCTGGCTGACGGTGAACTTCATCTTTTAATACCTTTCTATAGATATAAATATCTTAATAATAGTAATAGTACTGACGAAACTGTTGATTACTACTAAAAGTGCAGGTCAGCCCTAAAAAGAGAATCGACAGGAACCTGTGTGCAACCGGGTATGTTTTCCACGTTCAAAACCTGCGCAAAACTTTTCATCACCGCGGGTTGGGTTTTAGACACCTTATGCCCGTGGTTTCGACAAGTTTTCAACAGGTGTCTCTATTTCCCTACGAGCGCAGTGTAATTTTATCGCGCAGCGACTTGAGGTCTTCGGTAACAGTCCGGTCTTCCTGAATCATCTTCTGGACCTTTTTGTAGCTCGTGCTGACGGTCGAGTGGTTGCGGTTGCCAAACTCCGCGCCCACCGCCGTGGTCGTCATCTCGCACATTTCGATGGCAAGGTAGATAGCGATATGGCGTGCTTTGGCGATATTGGCGTTGCGACGCGGGCCGATGAGCTCCTCGTGTGTCACGCCGTACTGCTCTTCGATGACGGACTGAACCGTCTGGACGTTGATCTTTTTGGCCGATGTGTCGAAGTACTGGTTGGCGATGGCGTCGATGTCGTCAAAGGTGAGCTCCCCGCCCTCGCGCTCGCGATCGCCCGCTTCGCCGGCGCAACGCTCGCAAAAGCTCTCGAGCTCGCGAATGTTGGTGCCCGAGACCTCGGCCATGTGTTTAAAGTGCTCGTCGGTCAGGTGCCCGCCGTCGCCCCCATAGGCCGCCAGCAGCGAGTCGTCGCCCGCCTCGGGAGCGGCGACGATGGTGTTCTCGTAATAGCGCTGCAAAATCTTGTACTTCATCTCGTAGCTGGGCTCCGCCACCAGACACAGCAGGCCGGCATTAAAGCGGCTGGTCAGGCGCTCGTCCATATTGAGGTCCTTGGGAGCGCGATCGGCGGCGATCACGACCTTCTTGTTGTTACGGATGAATTCGTCCATCAACTGGAAGAAGTAATCCACGCTCGCGCGCTTGCCAATGATGTTCTGGATGTCATCGATGATAAGCACGTCGACGCCGTGGTATGCCTGCATAATGGGGGCGTTGCTCTTCTTTTGGCGGTCGAATTCCGTCATCAAGTCGTCCAGATATGCCTGCGAGTTGGCGTACTTCACCTTGATCTCGGGCGATTTCTCTGCCAACTCGTTTTTGATGGCGAGCAGCAGATGGGTCTTGCCCAGCCCCGATTTGCCATAGATGAACAGGGATGTGCATGTGCCGCGCTCGTCCGCGAGGGCGGCAAACTTGAGTGCCGAGCGATAGGCATGGCTGTTCTCTGGGCCGTAGACAAAGTTCTCAAAGGTAAATTTTGAGTTCGCGGCGAGCGGGGCTCCATCCGTATTCTGCTCGGCCG
>USJB01000189.1 GCA_900554905.1 uncultured Collinsella sp.
TGTTGGGCGGAGTCTATGTCTGCTATTGATATTGCGCTTGTTGTGATTGCCTTGGTGGCGGTGGGAGTTGCTGTGGTTTGCGCCCTGCAGCTTAAAGGCCTTCGCGCCGAGTTGCGAGAGCGTGGCGGCAGCGACGCGGAGACGCTCGCGGCGCTCGAGCAGGCCAACAACGCGCTCGACACCCTGAACGTCGCGCTGGCAGAAACCCGTCGCACGGCAAACGCCATCGCGCAGCAGCAGACAACCGATGCGGCCGTGGAGCAGCAGCGCTACCTGACCATCGCGCGTGAGTTCTCGCGGGCTGGCGACCGTATGGATGACCTGCGCCGCGAGACGGCCCAACAGCTCGGCGCCAACCGCGAAGGCATCGAGCACCGCCTGGACAAGGTGCGCGAGACGGTCGATGCCCAGCTGGGCGCCATCCGCAAGGACAACAATGTGCAGCTCGATCAGATGCGCGCGACGGTGGACGAGAAGCTCTCCCGCACGCTCAACGATCGCCTGTCGGCATCGTTTAAGCAGGTGAGCGACCAGCTCGAGGCTGTGTACAAGGGCCTGGGCGACATGCAGTCTATCGCCACCGGCGTGGGCGACCTTAAGCGCGTGCTGGGCAATGTAAAAGCGCGTGGCATTTTGGGCGAGGTGCAGCTGGGTGCGATCCTGGCGGACATCCTTACGCCCGACCAGTATCTGGAAAATGTCGCCACCAAGCCCGGCGCCTCGGAGCGCGTTGAGTTTGCCGTCAAGCTGCCGGTAGACGAGGGCGACCCCGTGCTCCTGCCGATCGACTCCAAATTCCCGGGCGACGCGTACGAGCATCTGCTCGACGCCCAGGAGTCGGGCGACGCGGAGGCCGTTGCCGCTGCGCGCAAGACGCTTGACGCCATGGTGAAGCGCGAGGCCAAGGACATCTGTGAAAAGTACCTGAGCGTGCCCGCGACTACCAACTTCGGCATTCTGTTCGTGCCGTTTGAGGGCCTGTACGCCGAGGTCGTCAGCCGTCCCGGGCTTATCGAGACCCTGGGCCGCGACTATCACGTCAACGTTGCCGGCCCCAGTACCATGGCCGCCGTCCTCAACAGCCTGCAGATGAGCTACCAGACGTTTAGGCTGCAAAAACGCACCGATGACGTGCTGCGCGTGCTTTCCGCCGTCAAGGCTGAGCTGCCGCGCTATCAGGCGGCGCTGCGTCGCGCGCAGCAGCAGATCGAGACCGCGGGCAAGACGGTCGAGGGCATTATCACCACGCGCACCAACGTTATGGAGCGCAAGCTCAAGGATATCGATGCGCTGGAAGACGCGCGGGAGGCCGACGAGATTTTGGGCTTGGAGTCCGCAGGCTTACTCGCGGGCCAGGAAGACGAGGGCTAGTCGCAGCGGACGGCGGGGCGCCGGCGTAAACGCGGGGCGCGGGCGCTTTTCGCATCGCGCTTGCCTGAAGCACGCTTCAATGTGCAACAATGGCGTTTCGCCCTATCAGACGCGAAAGGAAGCCCATGTCTCAGAGAAGCACCAGTCCACTCAAACGCTCCACCGTGCGCCGCACGCTGCAGCGTTTTTGGGACGTCACGCGCACACAGCCGTTGATCGTCTTTCTCTCGGTGTTCTCGTCGGCGGGCTACATCTTTTTGCTCACGTTTGCCAACACCTACGTGATGGCCCTTATCGTCGACCGCGTCCAAGCCGGCCCCGTGGCGGGCGGCCAGATGTTTGAGGTCTTTGGCCCTTACATTCTGGCGCTCGTGCTCGTTAACCTGGTAGGCCAGATTCTCTCCAAGCTGCAGGACTACACCGTCTACAAGCTCGAGATCGCGGGCAACTATCACCTGGCGCGCTTGTGCTTTGACACGCTCTCCAACCAGTCCATGACATTCCACACCAGCCGCTTTGGCGGATCGCTCGTGAGTCAGACGAGCCGTTTCATGAGCGGCTACACGGGCTTGGTTGATGTGACGGTGTATTCGCTCATCCCCACCATCACCTCGGTCATCTGCACGGTAGCGGCGCTCGCCCCGGTGGTGCCCACATTTACCGTGATCCTGGTGGGTATCATGGTCGTCTACATCGCGTTTGTCTGGCTTATGTACAAGCGCATCATGCCGCTTTCGGCCGCGACGTCCGCCGCGCAGAACAAACTGTCGGGCGTGCTGTCTGACGCGGTCACGAACATCCTGGCCGTCAAGACCTGTGGGCGCGAGGACTTTGAGCGCGACCTGTTCGATACCGCCGACCGTGCCGCACGCGACGCCGAAACGGTTTCGATGCACGCCATGATGCAGCGCAACTTTACGACCTCGGGCCTTATCGTCATTACCATGGCCGTGGTGAGTGTGTTCGTGGCAGGCGGCAACGCGTGGTTTGGCATCTCTGCCGGCGCGCTCGTCATGATTTTTACCTATACGTACAACCTCACCATGCGTTTGAACTACGTGAGCTCCATGATGCAGCGCATCAATCGCGCGCTCGGCGATGCGGCCGAGATGACACGTGTGCTGGATGAGCCGCGTCTGGTGGCGGACGACGAGAATGCTCCCGAGCTCAAGGTGGGCGAGGGCGCGATTGATTTTGAGCACCTGAGCTTTGCATACCGTGACGCCGCGGCGGGCGAGAACGTGTTCGACGACCTGACGCTTCATGTGGCGGCGGGTCAGCGCGTGGGCCTGGTGGGCAAATCGGGCTCGGGCAAGACGACGCTCACCAAGCTGTTGCTGCGTTTGGACGATGTTCAGGGTGGCCGCGTGCTCGTGGACGGCCAAGACGTCTCGCGCTGCACGCAGCAGAGCCTGCGCCGCCAGGTTGCCTACGTGCCGCAGGAGGCGCTGCTGTTCCACCGCTCCATTCGCGAGAATATCGCCTACGGCCGCCCCGATGCCACTGACGAGCAGATTCGCGAGGCCGCGCGCCTGGCCAACGCGACTGAGTTTATCGACCGCTTGCCCCATGGCTTTGACACCATGGTGGGCGAGCGCGGCGTTAAGCTTTCGGGCGGCCAGCGCCAGCGCGTGGCCATCGCCCGCGCCATCCTCACCGATGCGCCGATTCTGGTGCTCGACGAGGCGACCTCTGCCCTGGACAGCGAGTCCGAGGCGTTGGTGCAGGAGGCGCTCGAGAACCTGATGCGCGGTCGAACCTCTATTGTGGTGGCACATCGCCTGTCCACCGTGGCGGCACTCGACCGCATCGTCGTGCTGGCGGACGGCGAGATTGTCGAGGATGGCACGCATGCTCAGCTCGTCGAGGCGGGCGGCGAG
>USJB01000190.1 GCA_900554905.1 uncultured Collinsella sp.
TCGCGACAACCAAGGACTTCGTCAATTACAAAGACTTTGGCGAGAGCCTTGAGCGTGGCGGCGACGAGGAAGTCGACCAGTATGTTTATGCTGGCACGGTGTTTAAGGTGGGCGACAAGTACCATGCGCTCTACACTGGTTGCAATCGCGATAAGGTCCGCGCACGTTTGATGAAGCAGGTTCTTCTTCACGCAACGAGCGACGACGCCGTCAAGTGGGAGAAGAACATCGCCGAGACGCTGCTTCCGCCCCAGGAGGGTTACGATGACCGCAACTGGCGCGATCCCTTTGTGCTTTGGGATGAGGAGAACGAAGAGTACATGCTCATCCTCGGCACGCGTGTGGGCGAGGACAAGCGTCTGATGACCGGCCGCCTGGTCAAGTTCACCTCCAAGGATCTGACCAACTGGGAGTTCCAGGGCGACTGGTGGAACCCGGGCCTGTACACCATGTTTGAGATGCCTGATCTCTTTAAGATGGGCGACTGGTGGTACCTCGTCTTTTCCGAGTACAGCGACGGCAACAAGACCCGTTACCGCATGTCTCGGTCCATCAACGGTCCTTGGATTACCCCCGCTGACGACTCCTTCGACGGCCGCGCGTACTACGCCGCTCGCACCGCATTCGATGGCGAGCGTCGCGTTCTCTTTGGTTGGGTTCCTACGCGTGACGAGGGCGGCGACCCCAGCTCTTACCTATGGGGTGGCACCTTTATGCCCCTCGAGATCGTTCAGCGTGCCGACGGAACGCTCGGCACCAAGCTTCCTGACAGCATGCTTGGCGCCTTTGGCGAGGCTAAGGCAGTCGAGGCCTTTGAACTCTCCTGCGAGTCGGGCAAGGTCGAGCAGGTGCTCGCCGCGGATGCCGGCTCCACCTACTTGCTCGATGCCGAAATTGAGCTCGGCGGTGACGCTGCCGGCTTCTCGGTGAAGCTTGCCGAGGACGCCGAGTCCGGTCTTGCCTATGAGTTCCGAGCCAACCTGCGTGAGGGCAAGCTCGAGTTTACGGCGGCCCCCCAGTATCCGTGGTTCCAGGTCAACAACATGGGCCTCGAGCGTCCGTTGTTCTTTAAGGGCGAGGGCACTCATCATGTGCGCCTGGTCGTTGACGACGATATCGCGACCATCTTTGTCGATGATGTTGCGCTTAACGCTCGATTCTGCAATAAGCAGGGCCAGGGTGTGGCGCTGACGGTCACCGACGGTACGCTCAAGTGCGCAAATGCAACGATCGCGTCTCTGTAATGGCATCAAAACGTCTTATGATTTCGTAAAGGAATGGAGAGGAACATGGACTACAAAGTAGTGTCTCAGCAAGTCGTCGATAACGTCGGCGGTCTGGAGAACATCGAGGGCGCCACGCATTGCGTTACGCGTCTGCGTCTGGTGCTCAAGGATACGAGCAAGTACAATGGCGTCAAGGGCGTGCTGTACAACAGCGGCCAGCTCATGATCATCTTCGGTACCGGTACCGTCAACAAGGTTTACGATGAGTTTATGGCTCTGACGGGCGTTAAGGAGATCAGCGCTTCCGAGGTCAAGGGCGCCGAGGCGGACAAGAAGGGCAAGTTCTTCTCGGTCCTCAAGGTATTCTCGGACATCTTTATCCCCATCATTCCCGCTTTCGTCGGCGCTGCTATCATCATCGGCCTTAAGTCGCTGATCGTTGCCAACGGCCTCTTTGGCATGGAGGGCAGCCTCGCCGATCACAGCGAGTTCCTCAAGAACCTCGCAAGCTTCTTTGCCATTATCGCCACCACCTTCGACTACCTACCTGTCCTGGTTATGTACAGCGCGGTCAAGCGTTTTGGCGGTAACCCGATCCTGGGCATCCTCGTCGGTATCGTCATGGTTCACCCGAGCCTTATGAACCGCAACACGTTCGTTATGGACCCGACGGGTGCTGAGTACTGGAACTTCGGTCCGCTCTCCATTCCCATGGTTGCTTTCCAGGGCGGCGTGTTCCCTGCAATCCTGACTGCCTGGTTTATGGCCAAGGTCGAGAAGATTGCCCAGAAGTACATCCCCGAGGTCGTTTCGTTCGTCTTTGTCCCGACCGTTACCCTGATTCTTGCTAACGTCGCCCTGTTCACCGTGTTCGGCCCGCTCGGCAACCTGATCGGCGACGTCCTCGCCGGCGTAATCGATATCCTGTACAACAGGATGGGCGTCTTCGGTGCCTTTGTCTTCGCCGCGTTCCTGCAGCCGCTTGTCGTTACCGGTACGCATCAGTTCATCCAGGGTATCGAGGCAAACCTCGTTGCCACGACTGGCTTCAACTACATCCAGGCCATCTGGTCGGTTTCCATCATCGCCCAGGGCGGCGGCGCCATCGGCATGTACCTCATTCACAAGAAGCATTCCAAAGAGCGCAACATCTGCATGTCGTCCTTTATCCCGACGCTGGTCGGAATCTCCGAGCCCGCTATCTTCGCTGCAAACATGCGCTACTCGATCATTCCGTTCATCTGCGCATGCATCGGTGCAGGCTGCGGCGGTGCCTTCGTGAAGCTCTTTGAGGTGCGCGCCATCGGTCAGGGTCTGACCGGCGTGCTTGGCCTGCTCATCGTCACGCCCGAGACGCTCGTGTGGTATGTGGCTGGCAATCTCATCGCCTTCATCGTGCCGATCGTCTTGATCTTTGCCTACAACAAGGCAAAGGGCGTGCCGACCACCGATGAAGAGGGCGCTGGCGCTGGCTTCGACGTTAGCTTCTAGTTGAGCCGTTCAGCGTAATGTGCGGATAAGTCCATTTGGGGAAGGGCGTTCGGCTCGTGCGAGTCGAGCGTCCTTTCCCATAGACGAGAAAGTCAACGGCGATGTTTAATCAAAAAAATAAGGTGACACGCGCGGACTATGAGCAGTGGCGTGTCGGACAGGATGAGACGGCGGCTCGCATCGCGTCCGACCCCGATAGGCTTCTGTTCCATGTGGAGCCTGAGCTTGGCTGGCTCAACGACCCCAATGGTTTGGTTCAGATTGGTGATACGTATCACATCTATCATCAATACGATCCATTCGATGCTGCGCATGGCGGTCCAGTGCTTTGGAATCATCTGACAACAAAGGATTTTGTGACGTACGAGAATCGCGGGCCTGTGCTGTTCCCCGATTCCGATTTGGATTCGAGCGGAGCGTATTCTGGTTCTGCCTTTGTACGTGATGGCAAGATTCACTACTTCTATACCGGCAACGTCAAGCATTTTGACCGCGATGATTACGACTACGTGTTGACGGGCCG
>USJB01000191.1 GCA_900554905.1 uncultured Collinsella sp.
CGCAGCACGCAACGCCGTGCGCGACACGCCCAGCTCTTCACAGAGCACACGCTCGGCGGGCAGCCGGTCGCCACTCTGCAGGTCATAATGTTTGATATACCAAAGAAGGCCCTCAAAGGCGCGATCTTTGGGCGGAATCGCATATGGTTCACTCGACATGGGCAAGACTCCTCAACCGCTTGATGCTGCAGGAATCATTGCTCCGGACGCCCCATGGCGTCGAAGGCTTCTTTGATCTGCTCCGCAACGTTCCGATACGACCGATATAGGCCGGAGTCTCGCTTGACTTCGCCCGCGGTCACCGGAATCTCAAGCTTCGAAATCTCATCCTTGCCGGTTTGCACGACAACGATGACACCCATACCAAGGCACATATTACGCTTGGCAGCGTTGTTTTTGGTAGCCTGAGCTGGATTAATCAAAATCTGCTGAGCCAGTTCGCGTTTGCTGAGCTCCGGCACATCCTCGGGATTTCCGGTCTCGGCAATCTCGCACTGCAGCACATCCGCATAGTCAAAAATCTTCGGCTCGCCGCCGCGCTGATGCACGGCCCACTTGCGGCGCGTGGCATCCTGGTAGATAGCCGGCAAAAACGTAAACCGCGGTGGGTCCAAAATCGTATCCGTGATGGTAAACACATCGGGATCAAAGGCATCCTGCGGGTTTTTCTTCTTGAACAGCCCCATATCAGCCTCCCGTACTAGCATTAAACAACTCAAGCTGAATATAGCACCAATTTCAAGCCGCTGCCTTACCCTATCGGTGCGCGGCGTCTATGGCTCGCCCAGCGGAAGAGTTAACGGACGAGGGCCGGGGTGCCTGCCGGCAAATAGCGGACACTCCGCATGCAATCTATGCAAACAAACAAGTACGCTTAGCTACATTCGGTAAGTTCGAGCACGCTGCCCTTAACGATAAGCGCCGGCTCCAGGACGACCTCTTCGGCACGCCTGCCGCCCCTACCGGCAAGACGCTTGGACATGCAGCCAAAAGCATGCTCCGCAAGGACACCAGGATCCTGCTCGATCGCGGTCAGCGCCGGCTCAAAGAGAACGTCGGCCGCCGAGTTGTCATAGCTTACGACCGAAATGTCACCCGGAATGCTCTTCCCCATCTCGTGCAGGCGCTTGAGCAAACCAAGGGCAATGTTATCCGAGCTTGCGAACACGGCGGTGGCATCAGTTGCGAGCACCGCCTCCGAGGCCTCGTATGCACTCGGGATGTAGTACTCGCTCTCAAACTCCAAACGCGCGTCGATAGGCAAGCCAACCTCGCGCAGTGCGCGCTCATAGCCGGCAAGTCGTTTGCGACCCGTATTGGAGCGGCGTGCGTTAACCAGGCAAGCAATACGGCGGTGGCCTTGCTCGATCAGATAGCGGGTGGCCATGTAGCCGCCCATCTCGTGGTCGAACATCACCTTGTCGCACTCGAGTCCCTCAATGGCACGGTCGACCATTACCGCCGGGATGGGTAGATGGCTGACCTCTTCGCGCAGGGCGCGGTCGTCGGAGAACTCGTCGCCCACGACCAGGAAGACGCCATCAACGCCGCGCGTCACCAGCTGGCGCAGGAGCTCCAGATCGTCCTCGGCACTTCCACCCGAGCTGGTAATAAAGAGCGCGTAGCCGTCCTCGCGGCAACGCTTTTCCAGGCTGCCGGCGAGCGAGGCAAAAAAGCGGCTCTCGATATTGGGAACGATAAGGCCCAGTGTGCGCGACTCGCGCATGACCAGGCTGCGCGCGATCTGGTTAGGAACATAGTGGTTGCGCGCCGCAACCTCCTTGATGAGCTTGCGGTTTTCTTCCGAAATGCGACAGGGCCGATTATTGAGAACAAGCGAGACCGACGAAGGGGAAAGCCCCACCTCCTGGGCAATCTGCTTGAGAGTAACTTTGTTGCCCATCTCGCTCCTTCCGAGTATTCGCGCAATCTCTTGAAAGTATAGCGACCGTCCCTCTACCTTGATGATAAACACTTTACCAATCCGGTAGACGGCTGTTTTATCGCCGCGATTGGTGCAAAGTAACCTGACTCCTTAGTACCATGTGATGCATTGGGGTCAGGTTACTTTGCACCAAATCCATCCGGGTGGGGTATATTGCAATCGATTGATGACAACGACCACCAAAAGGCGGATATTCGTATGCACGAGAACGACTTTTTTAACGAGGACCTGCTGTGCGCGCTCGCTGGCGTTGCCGGCGAGGACAACGTGCTCATGAGCGAGCCCATGCGCGAGCACACCACGTTTAAGATCGGCGGCCCGGCCGACGTCTTTGTCACGCCCGATACCGAGCAGGGCCTCGTCGCCACGCTCGACACCTGCTATCGCTGCGACCTGCCGCTCACCATCGTGGGCAACGGCTCCGACCTGCTCGTCGGCGACAAGGGCATCCGTGGCGTCGTCGTGGCGCTGGGCGAAGGCCTCTCCAACATTACGGTCGACGGTACGCACGTCACGGCGGCAGCCGGCGCCTTGCTTTCCGATGTCGCCGCTGCGGCAGCCGAGGCCGGTCTCACCGGCATGGAGCCCATCTCGGGCATCCCCGGATCGGTCGGCGGCGCCTGCTACATGAACGCCGGAGCTTACGGCGCCTGCATGGCCGATGTGCTGGAGTCCGTGCGCGTCTACAAACCCGCTCGCCAGCTCGACGACGGCACCCGCGGCAGCGGCAATATCATTGAGTTCGATGTCGATGAGCTCAACCTGGGCTATCGCAAGAGCCGCATTGCCGACGACGGCTTCATCGTGCTTTCGGCCACCTTCAATCTCGCTCCGGGCAACGCCGCGATGATCAAGGCCGACATGGACGACTACCGCCAGCGCCGTGAGGACAAGCAGCCGCTCGACATGCCGAGCGCCGGCTCCACCTTCAAGCGCCCCGAGGGCTACTTTGCCGGTAAGCTCATCATGGACGCCGGCCTGCGCGGCCATGCTATCGGCGGCGCCCAGGTAAGCGAGAAGCACTGCGGCTTCATCGTCAACGCCAACCACGCCACCGCCGCCGACGTCGACGAACTCATCCGCCACATCCAAACAACCGTCAAAGACCAATTCAACGTAGACCTAGAACCCGAAGTCCACCGAGTAGGCGAATTCCTCTAAAAAAGAAGGCCCCGAAAGGGGCCTTCACCATATTTATTCAGATAACCCAGTCCGGTGCGTCGCGCTCAGGACCCGAGAGGGCCGGGACAGTCCGAGAGGCATAAGGTTGATCGCGAGTTCCGCACGAG
>USJB01000192.1 GCA_900554905.1 uncultured Collinsella sp.
TAAAAGGTGTGCGTGCGCTTGCCGTTCGTATCTGCTATCATTCCTAGTCTGTGCGCTCATGCGGGCGTGGCGGAATTGGTAGACGCGCCAGATTTAGGTTCTGGTGGGATTCCCGTGAAGGTTCGAGTCCTTTCGCCCGCACCATCGCACCTGCGTCGGCCCTGGCCGTCGCGACACTTTGTTGCATAAAGGTACCAGCACCTCAGATAAGCTGGGCAGTATGAGGAGGAACGTGTTGAACATCACCGCTTCTGACGTCAAGGACGCCAAGCTCACCGCTACGGTCACCATCCCGGCCGCCGACGTCGACGCCGCGATCAAGAAGGCCTACAAGGACACCGCCAAGAAGTACCGCTTCCCGGGCTTCCGTGCCGGCAAGGCCCCCCGTCCGGTCATCGACTCCGCTCTTGGCGCCGAGGCTACCCTCGCTCAGGCCACCAACGACCTGATCGCCGCCAACGAGCCCGCCGTCCTCAACGAGCTGGACATCGTCCCCACCAAGAACGGTGACTACAAGGAGCTCGACCTCGCCAAGGATCACGAGGACTACACCTACACCGTCGAGTTCTCCCTGCGTCCCGCCGCTGAGCTCTCCTCCTTCGACGCCGTCGAGATCGAGATGCCCCCTGCGGAGGTCACCGAGTCTGAGATTAACAACCAGGTCGAGATGCTCCTCAACTACCGTGCCACCTTCGAGGACGTCGAGGGTCGCGCCGTCGAGGCCGAGGATTACGTCACTGTCGACCTCAAGGCCGTCGAGAACGCCGACAACTTCGCCGCCGAGGGCCGCATGCTCATCGCCGGTAGCGACAGCAACCCCGCTGAGTTCAACGAGGCCCTGATCGGTGCCAACGTTGACGACGTCAAGACCGTCACCTGGACCGACGAGGTCGAGGAGGGCGAGGAGGCCGAGACCCACACCGTCGAGGTCACCGTCAAGGGCATCAAGGTCCGCAACACCCCCGAGCTCACCGACGAGCTCGTCAAGTCCGACTTTGGCTTCGACAGCATCGACGCTATGCGCGACGCCATCAAGATCGAGATCGAGCAGGACAAGGCTTCTCGCCTTCCGGCCGAGAAGGAGAACCGTTGCGTCTCCGCTCTCGCCGAGCGTCTGCAGCTCGACGAGATGGACGCTGACTACGAGCAGTCCGTCTTTGAGGAGCTTGGCCAGAACTTCCTGTCCAACCTCGCTGCCCGCGGCATGACCCTGGACACCTGGCTGCCCGCTTCCGGCCTGACCATGGAGCAGTTCATCGGCGACCTGCACAAGCAGGCCAACGACGTTGCCCGTGAGTCCCTGGCTCTGGACGCCCTCGCCCGTGAGCTCAAGATCGAGGTCACCGAGGACGACATCAACGCCGAGTTCGAGAAGGCCGGCGTCAAGGACGTCGAGGCTTCCAAGGCCGAGTTCATCGCCGATGGCCGCATGCCTGCCGTCCGCGAGTCCATCCGTCGCTCCAAGGCCGTCGACCACCTGGTCGAGAACGCCAAGGTGACCGAGGTCGACGAGACCGCCAAGGACGCCGAGTAATTCTCGCCACCTTGCCCGCGAGCGCATGCGTGCGCCCGTGATGGGGTAAAGTTATAAACCGGTTATCCGGTCGCTTCGTACGGTGCCAGCCAATGCATAGCATGCGGGCACCGTACGTTTGTCTAGAACCATTATTGGTCCGCAAGAGAGAAATGGAGATGCGTATGATCGCTAAGTTCGATTCCGCCCTCGTGCCATACGTTATCGAGCAGACGCCGCGCGGCGAGCGCAGCTACGATATCTATTCGCGCCTGCTCAACGACCGCATCATCTTCTTGGGCGAGGAGATCAACTCCGTCAGCGCCAACCTGGTCGTTGCCCAGCTGCTGCATCTTGAGAGCCAGGATGCCGAGAAGGATATCTCGCTCTACATCAATTCGCCCGGCGGCGAGGTTTACTCCGGCCTGGCGATTCTTGACACCATGAACTTTATCAAGCCGCAGGTCTCCACCATCTGCGTCGGTATGGCTGCGTCCATGGCCGCCGTGCTGCTTTCGGCCGGTGCTAAGGGCAAACGCTTCTGCCTGCCGCACTCCAAGGTCATGATTCACCAGCCCAGCGGCGGTGCCCAGGGCCAGCAGACCGAGATCGAGATCGTGGCCGAGGAGATTAAGAAGACTCGTCGCGAGCTCAACCAGATCCTGTCCGATGCCTCGGGCCAGCCGATCGAGAAGGTCCAGGCCGATACCGAGCGCGACAACTACCTGACCGCTGCCGAGGCCCTCGACTACGGCCTGATCGACCGTATCGTTACCTCGCGCGATCTCGCCGCGAAGGACGCCTAGGATGGCAGGAAACATGCAGGACAACTTTGACGAGAACGGCAACCCCATCCGCTGCTCCTTCTGCGGAAAAGAGCAGGGGCAGGTCCGTCGCCTCGTAAAGGGTCCGACCAACATCTTTATCTGTGACGAGTGCGTCGCCGCCTGCTCCGAGATTTTGGAGGAGTCGCTGGCTTCGGACTTTATGGACGCTGCCCGCAACGGCAAGCTGCCGGGCTTCCTCAACGACCACGGCCAGGCAGCATCCCAGCCCGCCGTAGACCCCGAGACCGAGGGCTTTGAGCTCGAGGACGACCGCCAGGTCATCACGCACGTGCCGACGCCGCACGAGATCTATGACGAGCTCTCGGCCTATGTAATGGGCCAGGAAGACGCTAAGCGCGCCATGTCGGTGGCCGTGTACAACCACTATCGTCGCGTGATCGAGGGCGGCGCCGCGGTGTCTGCCTTTGACGACGACATGGGCTCGCAGTTCGACGACGATATGGACGAGGTAGAGCTCGCCAAGTCCAACATCCTGCTGCTCGGTCCCACCGGTACCGGTAAGACCCTGCTCGCCCAGACGCTCGCGCGCATCCTCGAGGTGCCGTTTGCCATCGCCGACGCCACCGCGCTTACCGAGGCAGGTTACGTGGGTGAGGACGTGGAGAACATCCTGCTCAAGCTCATCACGGCGGCCGATTTCGAGGTGCCCCGGGCCGAGATCGGCATCATCTACATCGACGAGATCGACAAGGTGGCCCGTAAGGCCGAGAACCTTTCCATCACGCGCGACGTGTCGGGCGAGGGCGTACAGCAGGCCCTGCTCAAGATTCTCGAGGGAACGGTGGTCAACGTGCCGCCCCAAGGCGGACGCAAGCAC
This sequence comes from uncultured Collinsella sp., assembly GCA_900554905.1. Classification (GTDB taxonomy): domain Bacteria; phylum Actinomycetota; class Coriobacteriia; order Coriobacteriales; family Coriobacteriaceae; genus Collinsella. The sequence goes on from USJB01000192.1 coordinate 3,179, forward strand.
CCCGACCAGAAATTCATCCAGGTCAACACGGCCAATATACTCTTTATTTGCGG
>USJB01000193.1 GCA_900554905.1 uncultured Collinsella sp.
CGCGCTGATCATGCCATAGAGTACGAGCGACACGCCGCCGATTACACACGCCGGCATGGCCGCAATGACAGCCGCGAACTTAGGGCAGAACGAAAGCACGATGGCGCAGCACGCGGCAATGCGAATCACGCGCGGGTCGAACACGCGCGTCAGGGCAAGCACGCCGGTGTTCTCGCCAGACGTGGTGTTGGCCGGAGCGCCAAAGAACGACGCCAGAATCGTGGCGAGACCATCGCCGAGCAGCGTGCGATGCAGGCCGGGGTCGGCGATGTAGTTACGCTCGCAAGTGGAGCCGATAGCGGAGATGTCACCGATATGCTCGATCATGGTCGCAAAGGCCAGCGGCATGATGGTGATGATGGCCGTCGTGGCAAGACCGCTATCGAACTGCGGCCCAAAGAGCGCAAACACGGTGTTATCCCACACGATGGGCAAACCAACCCAGGGAGCGGCTGCGACGCCAGAAAAGTCGACCTCGCCCAGCGCAGTCGCAACGGCATAGCTCACCGCAACGCCCAGCAGGATCGGCACAATCTTGACCATGCCGCGGCCCCAGATGTTGCAGATGACGATCACTGCCACGGCGATAACGGCGACGAGCCAATTGGTCTGGCAGTTGGCAATGGCGGAGCTTGCCAGGATCAGACCGATGGAAATGACGATAGGGCCAGTCACCACCGGCGGGAAGAAGCGCATGACGCGCTTGGCGCCAAAGGCGCGGAACAGGGCCGCCAGCACCGGATAGAGCAGGCCAGCACAAGCTACGCCCAGACAGGCGTAGGGCAATAGCTCGGCCTCACCGTTGGGCGCGATTGCGGCATAGCCTGCGATAAAGGCAAACGATGAGCCCAAAAATGCCGGCACCTTACCGCGCGACAAGAAGTGGAACAGCAGCGTGCCCAGACCTGCGCAGAGCAGTGTGGTGCTGACGCTCAGGCCGGTCAGCAGGGGAACCAGCACGGTTGCGCCGAACATTGCAAACATGCGCGGGCGGCCAAGCGACGATGCGTCGTAGATGGCATCGGTGACAGCGGGCGCCGAGGACTGGGACATGGATGTCCTTTCGAATGGAAGGGCGATCGGGCATATCGGATAACCTGCCCGAACGATACGATCCGAACCATTGTACGCGATACGCCATGTCTCGCACGCGCCGTCACCTGCAAACGGTAGCGTTACTTCCAAACGCGCTCGGCAATACGCTTGACCAGCGCGATCTTTGCCCATTGCTCGTCCTCGGTCAGCTTGTTGCCAATCTCGCAGCTGGCAAAGCCACACTGGGGTGACAGGTACAGGTTCTCGAGCGGCACGTACTTTGCGGCTTCGCGGATGCGCTCGACGATAACATCCTCGTCCTCGAGCTCAGCGGCCTTGGTGGTTACCAGGCCCAACACGACCTTCTTGCCGGGGGCAACGTACTTGAGCGGCTCAAAGCCGCCGGCGCGGGGTGTGTCGAACTCCAGATAGAACGCATCGACATTCTCATGTGCGAACAGGTACGGCGCGATGGGGTCATAGCCGCCCTCAAAGGCATAGGTGGAATGGTAGTTGCCGCGGCACACGTGCGTGTTGATAACCAGATCGTCAGGCTTGCCCTCAATGGCGGCATTGTTGAGCGCCACGCCCAGCTCGCTTACCTTTTGCAGGTCGACCGGGCTCATGCCGGTTTTGGCGACAAAGTCGGTATCGCAATAGATGCCCCAGGTGCAGTCATCAAACTGGATGTTGCGGCAGCCTGCTGCGTACAAGTCGGCGATCACCGCGCGATAAGCGGCTGCAATGGCGTCGGCAAGTTCCTCATCGGTCTTATAGACGGCACGCAGGCTCTCCTGCTGGCCGTCGCAGCGATCGAGTGTGACCTCAGAGAACGTCTGGATCGGCGCCGGGATGGTCTGGCGTGCAACGTGGCCCTCGCCCTCAAGTGCCTTGACAAACTTAAAGTGCTCGACGAAGGGGTGGTTCTCGCCGCTGATGGGGCCGGTCACCACGGCGGTATCGGCCGTGGTCTCCTCGTCGTGGAACATATAGCCCGTACGTGAGGTGCGACGCTCGACGCCGTTCAGCCCCCACATAAAGTCGAGGTGCCAGTAACTGCGGCGGAACTCGCCATCGGTGATCACCCGCAGGCCGGCGGCCTTCTGCTTGGCCACCAAATCGCGAATGGCGTCGTCCTCGACGGCCTTAAGGCCGGAAGCGTCGAGTTTACCCGCGACATAGGCGGCACGGGCGTCCTTTACAGCCTGCGGACGAAGAAAACTGCCGACGATATCGGCGCGAAACGGCGCGTTCGGTTGAATCGAAGTGCTCATAGATATCTCCCTTTGCATTGGTTGCTTTACTGGGACAGAGTATGAGCGCTCATATGACCATCGTAAAATATACGTTTATAACAGTTTGATATAGATGCTTCCTATATCAGTCTGGACTGCCATAAAGAGACTTGAACCGTGCGGAGCACAGCAGCCTAGATATGCTGACGGATCGCGTCGATATAGGCTTGGCCGTAGCGCGTGAGCGTCGTGTTCTTGCGCGTGATGATGCCGATCTCCATGTACTCGTCCACATCGAGCGGAATCGAGATAATACCGGGGCCGTTAAGTTCATGGCTGATCACACCCGAACACACCGTATAGCCGTTAAGGCCCATAGCCAGGTTGAACAGTGTCGCACGATCACGTACGCGGATATTCTTGCGACGCTCAAAGGTCGAGGTCAGTTCCTCGGAATAGTAAAACGAGTTGTAGCTGCCCTGCTCGTAGGACAGGAACGGATAGTCTTCCAAGTCCTCGAGCGTTACGCTGGCGCGGTCCGCCAGTGGATGGTCGGCGCATACAAAGACATGCGGCGCGGCGCAGAAGAGCCCCTCGAATACGAGCTCGTTGGCGGCGAGCATGCGCTCGATGACCTCGCGGTTATGCTCGGATAAATACAGGATGCCCAGTTCGCTTTTCATATGCGCGACATCCTCGATAATCTCGTGAGTCTGCTCCTCGCGCAGGGTAAAGTCGTAGCGCGCGGCATCGAACTCACGGATCACATCGACAAACGCGTTGACGGCAAAGGAATAATGCTGACAGCTCACACTAAAATGCGGCACCTGCTCGGATGCGCCCTTGTACTTGCCCTCGAGCAGGTCGGCCTGGTCGAGCACTTGGCGGGCGTAGGTCAGGAATTCCGCGCCGTCCACGGTCAGGGCGATGCCCTGCGA
>USJB01000194.1 GCA_900554905.1 uncultured Collinsella sp.
CGACTTGGCGCACGAGGTGGGCGCCGTTCTTATCGCCGACGAGGTCCAGTGTGGCATCTTCCGCTCCGGCAAGTCGTTTGCATTCCAGACCTATGGCGTGGAGCCTGACATCATGAGTCTTGCCAAGGGCATCGCCGACGGCGTCCCCATGGGCGCCGTGGTGGCAAAGAAGGAGATCGCCGACGTGTTTAAGCCCGGCGATCATGGTTCGACCTTTGGCGGTAACTGCCTGGCCATCACGGCGTGTGCCGCGACGCTCTCCGCGCTCGTGCGCGGCGATTATGCCGACCATGCTGCCAAGGTAGGCGCCTATATGGAGGCAAAGCTCGCTAAGCTGCCGCACGTGACCGAGGTGCGTGGCCGCGGCTTGATGCTCGGCTGTGATTTGGATGATGCTGCGGGCGATGCGCATGATATTGTTGCCCGCGCGCTGGCCGCCGGTGCCGTGATTAACGCTACGGGTGCCCATACGCTGCGTTTCCTGCCGCCGCTCGTCTGCGAGGAAGCCGACGTGGATAGTCTGATTGAGATCCTGTCGGGTGTCTTGGGCTAACGCGGTGCAATAACTCAATTTGGACCGGGTTCCGGACTGCTGACGTGCCCTATGCGGCATGATTCAGCGGTCTGGAGCCCGTTTTGCCTTAGATTTGCTAAGGCAAGGGGGACCTGCTGACCAAAAAACAGTAAATATGAGTACTGCTACCGATTTGGTAGCAGCAGTTTTGGACTAATAAGGCCAGATATCAAGTCGAAATGGCGATGAATACACGATTTTGATCTAACTGTTAGTCCTTATAATGGACATATGTTGCGTAACTTAAGCAAATACTGTCTTTTTATATGTTGCAAACAAAGTAGCAGTACTCATTTTTGCCATTTTTGACCACGGCCTTTGTGACAGACGTGCTGGCGGGTTCGAATCCCATGCGCTGGGCATGAAAAAGGAAAGGCCTCCATCGCTGGAGGCCTATCAAATCAGTGGTGGGCGATGAGGGATGTCCGCGTGCGGCTCCGCCGCCCGCATCCGCTTCGTCGCTTCGCTCCTCGCGTGCTGCGCTGGAAAACGCTTCGCGTTTCCTCAGCTCCGCACCCTTGCGGGTTCGAATCCCATGAAATGGGCCCAAACAAAAACGGTCCCCTTTCGAGGACCGTTTCCAATTCAATGGTGGGCGATGAGGGATTCGAACCCCCAGCCTTGTGCGTGTAAAGCACCTGCGCTAACCGTTGCGCCAATCGCCCGTGCGGAGAGAGTATAGCAAAACAATCGCCCCATTCACCTCATATCCATTAAAGGTAACCGGCGCGTGTCACAGCGGAGCTGATTCAGTTGAGATTGCCTGAACATTCCGCCCCTCTTTACGCCCTCGGGTATACTCAAAAGCTACTGATTCGATTTGATGCCCAGCAACAGCAGAGGGGATAGTATATGTGCGGTTTTGTCGGTTTTGTCGGTGGGACGGATAACCAATCCGAGGTGCTCACCAAGATGATGGACCGCATCGTCCATCGCGGTCCCGACATGGGCGGTCAGTTTATCGACGGCCGCGTTGCCCTCGGCTTCCGCCGCTTGTCGATCCTCGACCTGACCGAGGCCGGCGCTCAGCCCATGGCCAATGAGGACGGCAGCGTCGTCATTGTCTTCAACGGTGAGATCTACAACTTCCAAGAACTCCGTTCCGAGCTCGAAGCCAAGGGCTACAAGTTCCATTGCGGCGCCGACACCGAGAGCCTCCTGCACGGCTACGAGGAGTGGGGCGAGGCCGTTCTCGATCGCCTGCGCGGTATGTACGCCTTCGTCATTTGGGACAAAAAGAAGAACAAGCTTTTTGGCGCCCGCGACATCTTTGGCATCAAGCCGCTCTACTACTATCCCATGGCCGATGCGGGCGACGGCGCTCCGGGCGTGCTCTTTGGTTCCGAGATCAAGAGCTTCCTGGACTACCCGCACTTCCACAAGGCGGTCAACAAAAAGGCTCTGCGTCCGTACATGACGCTGCAGTATTCGGCAACCGAGGAGACCTTCTTCGAGGGTGTCTACAAGCTGCCGCCGGCGCACTACTTTACCGTCGATATCCCGACCGGCAAGATGAACATCGAGCGTTACTGGGATTGCGATTACTCTGCCGTCGAGAAGCCGTTCGAAGAGTATGTCGATGAGCTGGACGAAGTCGTGCACGAGAGTGTCGAGGCCCATCGCATCGCCGACGTCAAGGTCGCGTCGTTCCTCTCCGGTGGCGTCGACTCCAGCTACATCGCCGCTTGCCTCATGCCCGACAAGACCTTCTCGGTGGGCTTTGACTACAAGAACTTCAACGAGACCAACTACGCCAAGGAACTTTCCGATAAGCTCGGCGTCGAGAACGTTCGCAAGATGATTACCGCCGACGAGTTCTTCGGTGCGCTCGAGGACATCCAGTATCACATGGACGAGCCGCAGTCCAACCTGTCTTCCGTGCCGCTGTGGTTCTTGGCCGAGATGGCCCGCAAGGACGTTACCGTCGTGCTTTCGGGCGAAGGCGCCGACGAACTCTTTGGCGGCTACGCCTACTACGAGGATACGGTCCCGGTGCGCAAGTACAAAAAGATGGTGCCGCTGCCCATCCGTCGCGCGCTCGGTAACCTGGCGCTGCATATGCCGTACTTCAAGGGACATAACTTCCTGGTCAAGGGTGCCGAGATCCCCGAGAAGTCGTTCCTGGGACAGGCTCTGGTATGGCCGGAGCGCGAGGTCGACGGCGTGCTCAAGCCCGAGTACAACACCGGCGACGGCGCCTTTGAGCTCGCTGCACCCATCTACGCACGCGTGAAGGGTCAGCCCGAACTGGTCAAGAAGCAGTACCTGGACATGAACATGTGGCTCCCGGGCGACATTCTGCTCAAGGCCGACAAGATGTGCATGGCGCACTCGCTTGAATTGCGTGTTCCATTCCTTGATCGCCGTGTGATGGAATTTGCCGAGCATATTCCCGATCGCTACCGCATCAACGAGAACGGCAACAAGCAGGTACTCCGCCACGCTGCCAACAAGTCGCTGCCCGATGAGTGGGCCACCCGTCCCAAGGTGGGCTTCCCGGTGCCGATTGTCTACTGGCTGCGCGAGCAAAAGTGGTACGACTATGTCAAGGAGTACTTCACCGCGCCGTGGGCAAGCGAGTTCTTCAATACCGACGAGCTCATGCACCTGCTCGATCTGCACTTTGCGGGC
>USJB01000195.1 GCA_900554905.1 uncultured Collinsella sp.
CGTCCAAAAAGAGCACGCCGCCATGCGCCAAGCTGATCTCGCCCGGGTGCACCGGACGACCGCCGCCGATAAGGCCCGCAGTCGAGATGCTGTGGTGCGGGCTTCGAAACGGCCGATGACCTGCAAGCAGGCCATCGATGTTCTCACCCAAGACCGAATGGATGCACAACGCCTCCTGCTGATCCTCGACGGAAAGCTCAGGCAAGATCCCCGTCATGCGGCGCGCAAGCATGGTCTTGCCCGATCCCGGAGAGCCGATCATGAGTAAACCGAGCTCCCCTGCCGCCGCAAGCGCCATGCCGCGCTTGGCAACCTCCTGCCCCAGCACGTCGGCATAGTCGAGCTCAGGTTCAAAAGTGGCCTCTAGCACTTCAGAATCCAGATAATGCCGCGCGGCATCGCCCATACCATGAGCAAGCTGAGACAAATGATCGATAAAGCCGCAATCCACGCCCGCGAGTGGCACATGCTGGTCGGACCTGCCGGCGATAAAAGACAGCCCCATGTCGCGAGCCAATAGCTGAAACGCTACCTCGCCCTTGACAGGAAGCACCGTACCGTCCAAGCCAAGCTCACCAGCGATAAGACAACGATCGAGGTTGTCGCAGGGAATCTGACCATCGGCCGCCAGAACCGCGATGGCGATGGGCAGATCAAAGCCACTTCCAGTCTTGCGAATATCGCCGGGCGCCAGATTGACCGTAATGCCCGAGCGTGGGATCTCGAACCCGGCGGAGCGCATCGCACAGCGAATACGACCACGTGACTCCATCACCTCCATACTCGGAATACCGAGCATCTGAATGCCCGGAACGCCACCGGCAAGCGAGACCTCGACCGTGACGTGAATCGCCTCGACGCCACGAATGCAGGCCGCGTGAACGGCAAACGTCTCGAACGCCATCACGAAACCTGCCAATCGAACGCGTTGTACTGATGCTCGATCTCGGCGATATGCCCGCCGCGAATGGTGACACCCACGGCATCGAAGCGAATCGCCTTGAGCGGATAATGCTCCATAAGATAGCAGCTTGCGATGCGGCGGTAGCGGCGTTGCTTTTGGGCGTCCACGGCCTCCTCGGGAAAGACCCGCGTGTTGCAACCCAGTGCGACGCGTCTGGTCTTGACCTCGGCCATCACCACGACATCGTCGAGCTCATCGAGCAGCACCAGATCGGCCTCGCCCTCGGTGCAACGATAACCCTGCTCCAGCAAGGTGTAGCCGCGCTCGTTAAAGTAGTCGATGGTGATCAGCTCGCCCAGCATGCCCAGCTCGCGGGGACTGAGTCCCTTGATAAACTCGGGCGTCATCGCCCCGCAGTCGAGCTCGCCGTTTTCCCAACGCTCCTTGAGCTGCTGCGTCTTGCTCTTTTTGCTTGCGGCACTCATGGGGTCTCCTTTCCCGCACACTGCATTGCCCCGATGATGAGGGCACCTTTCATGCGGGTAAGTACCGGAAGCAAACCAAAAGCTGACCAAATGCCGACAAAAAACGGGCCGTACGCAGCAATGCTGTTGCATACGGCCCGCTACCAGCAGGTTTATAAAACCCCAGAGGTCCCTGTCTCCACAATTGACCTAGAAAAGGCGCTCAGTCTGCAGAAAGTTTCCGCAAAAGCTCACGCGGTGCAGCGGACAAAGTCCATGTTTGCGAATGGCCTCGATGTGCTCGGGGCTCGCATAGCCCTTCGACTCGGCCAGATGGTACTCGGGGTACTCGGCGTCGTACTCGACCATCATCTCGTCACGCGTGACCTTGGCCATGATGGACGCCGCGGCGATGCAGGCGATCTTGGCATCGCCCTTCACCACATCGCGCTCGTTGGGAACGGCGCCCAAGGGGTTGCCATCCATGAGGACGCAGTCGGGTTCAAGCCCCGTATCGGCCACGGCGCCCGCAACGGCGGTACGGATAGCACGGGCCATGCCCATCTCATCGATATCCTTAGGCGCGATATGGCAAAAACCGATCGCCGTCGCCACCTCGGCAATCTTCACTGAGAGCAACTCGCGGCGCGCCGGCGTGAGCTTTTTGGAATCGTTGATGCCCCAGACGCGCGGCTCCATGGGAAGGCACACGGCACACACGGTCAAGGGCCCCGCTACCGAGCCACGGCCCACCTCGTCGACGCCCACGACCACGCCATCACCGCCGAGCTCATGCATAAGCTCGTACATGCCGTTGACGCGCTCGCGCTCGGCAAGTTCCTTAGCATGGCGTTTGAGGGCGCGTTCACAAGCCTTGATCACCTGCTGGCGCGGGTCCTCGCGATAATGCTCCACGAGGGCGGGGATCTCCTCAAACGTTGCGCTCGCTAGCTCTCCGGCAACCTGCGATGCCGAAACCGAGCTCGTCATATTGGCCATACCAGGCCCTCCTTGCATGCAAATCAGATAAAAAGAAGGGCCACCCGAAGGTGACCCTTGTGTCCAAACGAGTGGACAGACGCTGCGATCTTCTTAGCGCTTCTCGGGGATGCGAGCAGCCTTGCCCACCTTGTCGCGGAGGTAGTACAGCTTGGCGCGACGGACGCGACCATGACGAACGACCTCGAGCTTGGCGATCTTGGGGCTGTGAAGCGGGAAGGTACGCTCAACACCGACACCGAAGGACATCTTGCGGACGGTGAAGGTCTCGCGGGCACCGGCGCCGGCCATGCGGATGACGTCGCCCTGGAAGACCTGGATGCGCTCGCGGTCGCCTTCCTTAATGCGGTAGTGAACCTTGACGTTGTCGGCGACGCGAACCTGAGGAATGTCCTCGCGGATCTGCTGACGCTCGATTGCGCGGATGTAATCCATGTGCAATTCCTTACTCTTCTAGAGGTGCCGTACCACTCTGGCCGGCACGTAGTTGAACAAACGTATTCGAGTATACACGCGCGGGTTTCTGCTGCAAGAACAATTTTTTACGCAGACAAAAAGACAAAACCCGCACATGATAACCGTCCGCCTCACGAATGAGACGGACGGCATGAGGGGGGCTACGTTAGGCGTCTGAACCCAAAACGTTACGCGGAGCGCTTCGCCTCGAGCTTGGCCTGGGCGGCAGCCAGGCGTGCGAGGGGCACGCGGTAGGGCGAGCAGGACACGTAGTCCACGTCGGCCACGTTAAACAGGCCCTTGATGGACTTGGGGTCGCCGCCGTGCTCGCCGCACACGCCAAAGTGCATGTCGGGGTTGGTGGCTCGGCCCT
>USJB01000196.1 GCA_900554905.1 uncultured Collinsella sp.
CCCCGAGCGTCTCGGGAACCCAAGTGGCAAGACCCAATTCGAGCGCACGATCGCAGGCAGTTGCCAGCTCATCGGCCGGGATGACACGAGCCGCGCGAACCAAAAGGTCGGACGCGACACCGCGCGTCATGCGACAAGCGAGCATCAGGTCTTCAGCCGCAGCCTCACGCTGCGACAGATATTCGGCCTCGAACGCCGTCGCGCCATCGTTACGTTGCACCAGACGCACGCGATACGAATCGCCTCGAGAAGACACGCCGGGGAACAAACCTGCAAGACGGTCGAAATCCTCGGCGTCGAGCATGCCCGCGGCAGAACGACCCAGGCCCAGGTAGCCCCGTCCGGTCCAGTAGGCAATGTTATGGGCACACTCATAGCCGTCGAGCGCGTAGCTCGCCACCTCATACGGGTGATAGCCGGCGGCACCCAGGAGTTCGCGTGCCACGTCCATGCAGGCAGCCTGAAAATCCTCATCAGGCACGAGCGACTCATCGCGGCACGCCATGCAATAAAGGGGCGTCCCCTCCTCGAGCGTGAGCGGATAAACCGACACATGATGCGGAGCTGCCGCCAGCACGCCATCGAGCGTGCGCTTCCAACTCGCTGTGGTCTGCCCGGGAAGTCCGCACATAAGGTCGCACGACACGTCAAGCCCAGCGTTCTTGACCGTCGCGATGGCAGCGAGCGCCCGATCGGCATCGTGAATACGACCGATGGTGGTAAGTTCGGTGTTATCGAGCGTTTGCACGCCCAGAGAGACGCGTGTGACACCAACCTTGGCAAGCGCAGCGGCAAGCTCGACAGTCAGCGACTCAGGATTGGCTTCGCAAGTAAATTCAACGGGCTTGCACCACATGGAGATACGACGGGCAAGTTTCACCAGGCGCTCCCCTGCCAGCGACGGCGTGCCGCCGCCAACATAGACAGTGCGGATCTGGTCAAGGGCCCCAGCTTTGCCAAAAGCATCGAGGCGCGCGAACAACTGCTCAAAATAGGCATCGAGCGCAGCGCTCAGGTCGTACGGAGCAAAACTGCTCGAGTCAAAGTCGCAATAGCGGCATTTTTGAGCGCAAAACGGCACGTGCACGTACAGCGCGGTAACGGCCACCCTTAAGCCTCCAGCGGATGAGGGGGCACCGATTCGCCGGCGGCAAGGGCAGCCTCGCAGGCCACCACATCGCGCTCGATCTCATCGACCAGCGCCATGAACTCCTCATACGTGGAGCAGCGCACCACATGGGCACGCCAAGCTGCAGCATGGGGCATGCCTTTTAAGTACCAGCTTGCGTACGTGCGGGCACGCGACATGAGCGGCAGGAGCTCATGCGTCAGCGTTAGGTGCTCACGCAGGGCGTCTAGGCGCTCGGCAGAGCTGCGCGCCGGCACCGGCGTGCCATCGAACGCAAGGGCGCGAGCATCACCAAAAATCCAGGGATTACCGTAGATGCCGCGCGCGATAAACACCGCGCTGGCACCCGAGCCTTGCAGATGCTCAGCAGCGTCCTCGGCCGAGAACACATCGCCCGAACCGATAACGGGAATCTCGACAGCGTCGGCAACCTCATCGACGACCGACCAATCGGCCTGGCCCGTATAGAGCTGCGTGGCACAACGACCGTGCACGGCAACCGCGGCGGCACCGGCGCCTTCGAGCATCTGGGCAAACGTCGCGGCATTACGATCCTCGGCGTAAAAGCCCTTGCGGATCTTTACGGTCACGGGCACATGCGCCGCGCCCACCGTGGCCTCGACGATCTTCTCGGCCAAATCGGGCGTGCGCATAAGGGCAGAGCCCTCGCCCTTGGTGACAACCTTGCGGGCAGGACAGGCCATGTTGATATCGATGAGCGACAGGCGATCGCCCACGCGTTCCTCGACGGCAGCGACGGCACTCGCAAACTGATCGGGCTTGGAACCAAAGAGCTGCACGCAAATCTGCTGCTCCTCGTCGGCCGGCAACACCAGGCGCCACGTCTTGTTGCTGGCATAGGCAAGGCCTGCAACGCTCACCATCTCGCTGTAGGCAAAGTTGGCGCCGCGGCGGCGACACATGATGCGGTAGGCGGGGTCGGTCACGCCCGCCATGGGAGCCATAAGGAACGGCTGCTCGGCATAAGCACCCAGCAGCCGCTTGCTGTATTCGGAAAGCGCCATAGACCTACTCGTCCACCTTGAGGATCGCCATAAAGGCCTCCTGCGGGACCTCGACCGATCCGATGGCCTTCATGCGCTTCTTGCCCTCTTTCTGCTTCTCGAGCAGCTTGCGCTTACGCGAGATATCGCCGCCGTAGCACTTGGCAAGAACGTCCTTGCGACGCGCTTTGACGGTGGAACGGGCGATGATCTTGTTACCGATAGCACCCTGGATGGGCACCTCGAACAGCTGACGCGGAATAATCTCCTTGAGCTTGTCGCATAGGCCGCGGGCAAGACCGTAGGCCTTGTCCTTGTGGACGATAAACGACAGCGCGTCCACCTCGTCGCCCGAAAGCAAGATATCGAGCTTCACGAGCTCGGAGGGACGATACTCGTTGAACTCGTAGTCGAGCGAGGCATAGCCCTTGGTACGGCTCTTGAGCTGGTCAAAGAAATCCAAGATGAGCTCGGCAAGCGGCATATCGAAGCGCATCTCGACCGACTTGCTCGTGAGATGGATCATGTCGGTAGTAATGCCGCGGTGCTCGATAGCGAGCTGCATGACGGCACCCGTATACTCGGGCGGGCAGATGATCTTTGCCTTGAGGTAGGGCTCTTCGATACGCTCGATGCGCGTGGCCTCGGGCAGATCCTGCGGGCTGCGGACATCGATCATCTCGCCGTCAGTCTTGTACACGTGGTAGTCGACCGAGGGGCTTGTGGCGATCAGGTCCAGATTGAACTCGCGCTCCAGGCGTTCCTTAACGACCTCCATATGCAGCAGGCCCAGGAAGCCCACGCGGAAGCCAAAGCCGAGCGCCACCGAGGTCTCGGGCTCCCACACCAACGACGGGTCGTTGACGTGCAGCTTATCGAGCGCGTCACGCAGGTTCTCGTAGTCCTTGTTGTCGATGGGGAACAGGCCCGTGTAGACCATGGGCTTGGCCTCGCGGTAGCCCGGCAGCGGCTCGGGGCAGGGGTTCGAAGCCCACGTAAGGGTATCGCCCACGCGCACAGCCTCGGGGTCCTTCAGACCCGTGAC
>USJB01000197.1 GCA_900554905.1 uncultured Collinsella sp.
CACCACCGATGGCTGGAGCGAAGACGAGGTCCTGCGCCTTTCTGCCTGCTTGGAGGAGCATTTCCCTCATCCGGTGGCGCGTGCCGTGGTCAACGCCGCCCGCGAGCGCAAGCTCGAGCACCGCGAGCGCCATGCCGCCGTCGAGTACATCGTGGCGCACGGCATCGCTTCGTCCATCGAAGGGCGACGCGCGATTATCGGCTCGGCGCACTTTGTATTCGAGGATGAGGGCGCGCAGCTCGAGTCCGACATTAAGGAGCAAATCGAGTCCCAGATGCAGGGCCTGTCGCCGCTGTATCTGGCGGTCGACGGTACCGTTGTGGGCGTGCTCGGTATCGAGGACCCGCTCAAGTCCGGGGTCCGCGAGGCCATCGCCGACTTGCACGCGTTGGGCGTTAAGCACGTGGTCATGCTCACGGGCGACTCGGAACGCACGGCCGAGCGCATTGCTCGCGAGGCAGGTGTCGACGAGTTTAAGGCCGAGCTGCTGCCCGAGGACAAGTACGCGTATGTTGAGCGCGTTAAGGGCGAGGGGCGCCACGTTGCCATGGTGGGCGACGGCGTCAACGATTCGCCGGCGCTCGGTTTGGCCGACGTGGGGCTGGCCATGGGCGGCGGAAGCGACATCGCCAAGGAGGTCGCCGATATCATCCTGACCGATACGGATCTGGCCGCAATCGTGCGCCTGCGCCGTATGAGTCAGGGGCTTATCGACCGTCTGACGAGTTCGTATTCCAAGGTGATGCTCACCAACTCGGCGCTGCTGGCGCTCGGCATTACCGGCACGATTACGCCGCAGGCGTCGTCGCTGCTGCACAACGGCTCAACGATCGCCTACAGTCTGAGCAACGCAAAGGCGTACCTGCGTTAGCGTTTTCGATTGAGTATATGGCCTGCATTCGGGCGGCACCGCAGCCGCCAGGGTGCAGGCCTTCTTTTGTTTGACGAGATGTTAGCTCGGATATATGCTCGTGCTAGCAATGCTAGTAAATGCTGAAGGTGAGGTTGAGATGGCTACCGTTGGCAGCATGGCACAGGTGAATGTTCGCGTAGATCGCTCGGTTAAAGAGCGCGCCGAGGAAGCACTGCGGCTTTCGGGCGGGTCGCTGCCCGAGCTCATCAAAAAGGTGGTGGCCAAGGTCGCGCAGGGTGGCGGGCAGTGCGAGGAAGTGCTTGCGGCCGTCGACGACCGGCAGCAGGCCGTCGCGCCCGATACTCCGTTCGCCGCGTCGTGGGCAGCGGCAGACCGGCTTTATGCAGATATGGGCATCGCTGCGTCGCCTGTATCCGACGATCGCGATTGGGACACAATCTATTCCGAAGCCATGGACGAGCGCTATCGCCAAAAGGGGATGATCCTGTGAGCGGGGCTCCCCTCAAAATAATGGTGGATGCCAACGTATGGGTCGATTCGTTTTGCGCCGACCATGCCGAGTCGCTTGCCGCACGCGCGTTTATTGGGCAGGCGACGGAGGCGGGGGCATTGCTGTTCTTTCCGGTGCATATCGCCAAGGACGTGCTGTACGTTGTCCAACACGAACTGAAGCGCAGCGTTCTTGCCAGCGGGGGAGCGCTCGACGAGGCATCTGCCCGTGCAATTGGCGATGCGGCGTTGGTGTTTGTTCGGAACATGACCGAAAACGCCACGGCCGTGGGCGCAGATGCGTCGGACCTTTGGCTGGCCGACAAATACTTAGCGCTCCATCGCGATTACGAGGACAACTTGGTGCTCGCCGCGTGCAAGCGCGCGCAGGTCGATTACTTGGTGACTAACGATCGCAAGCTGCTCGAACATGCCGATCTCGCAGCAAAGACCCCGCGCCAAATGATGCCGATTCTTGCTCTGGCCGAACGTGGTGGCGCGGCTATCGGTTGACGCGAACTGTTTGCGGGCCTCTTGGACGACGATGCGCCAAGGGGCCCGCGTCTGCTATTTACAAAAGCGCGGCCTTAATGGCGGGACTTTCTGCGAGCTGTTTGGCTGCCTTTTCGTCGGAATCGTTTAGTGCTGCCAGACTGCGGTAGACCCACTCGTTGACCTGGGTGTTCTTGACGCCTGCGGCCTGCATAAGGGCGCCTACCTCGCGGATTGCTGCGAACAGATCGGCCTTGGGGCCCGCGAGCTCGACCTCGATGCCTTGGTAGGCGGTCACGCCGCGGTTCTCACTCACGTGGTCGATAAAGCCCTCGACGGTTTCAAGCTGCTGGGCGAGAGCTGCATCATCGTCAGCGTCCAGCGCGACGAGTGCGTTTGATACCGTGAGAGCGGGATGTCCGCAGGGGACAAAGCCTTCGATGACATCCATAGCTTCGGTAATGGTTGAGCCCAGGCCTGCGAGGGCATTGACGAGTTGCTGCTTGGTATCCATAACGGTCCTTTCGACGGGTCAATTTTGCTTGGCGAAAATATACGTGACGCAATCGGTAGCAAAAGTGCGAAGTGCGGCGCACATTGGGGTCTTCACAGCTCGTGCATAGAACAGCTGTCCGCTTTCAGAACGTGGTAAGATAACACTCCACAAGCGGGGCTCGCCCCGCATGTTCCTTGAAAAGTCGACGGGTGTTGGGTGCTCGTGCCCAATGCCATCCAGACTTTCCCGACATTCGGGGGCGACTGGTTTCGACACGATAGCTCTGAGAGAGGAAGCAAGCCGAGGTCTCCTCGCCTCGTTAAACAGGGGTACCGTCAAATTGAATTGACAACAACTCTTCTTTTGAGCCTATGGCTCTCGCTGCTTAGTTTATAGCGGCGCGTCAACCCGGTGATTTCCCCGACACCGGCGCGACGTCATGTTAGGGGAATGCTCCCGCGCACGTAATCGGTATGGCGCGGGCTAAGACCGAACCGGTTAGGACGCCGCGAGCGTGTCGCTGCGCGCAAAGCGTCCGAGACTAAACCAGCGACTGAGCTTGGAGATGCCAATCAGGGGGCTTTCGTGGACCGGAGTTCGATTCTCCGCGCCTCCACCATAAGCAACAGGCAGGTAGATATTCGTATCTACCTGCCTTTTTATTTCTAGTCCGCACCGCGGAGAATCGAACTCTGCGCAGGGCGCGGGCGTAAAGAAAACGCTACGGCAACGCAGGGTGGGACGCGCTTTCCCAATGGCGGCCCAGGCGGAAAGTCCATCCCGGAATCCGCGCTCAGACTGGGATGTAGTTTCCG
>USJB01000198.1 GCA_900554905.1 uncultured Collinsella sp.
CGCCTCGATGCGCCACTACAAGGACGAGGCCAAGAGCCTCAAGAGCGGCTCCGAGGGCGGTATTGGCCTGGAGAACTTCCAGGACATCAAGCCCGGCGACCAGATCGAGGGTTACCGCATCGACCAGGTTGCCCGTACCGAGTAGGGGGTAGCGCTATGAAGCAAACGCAGGCAACCCGCCGTCTGGGCGAGCAGCTTCGCGAGAAGCTCGGTTATATCCTGCTCTTTGAGGTTTCCGATCCACGTCTCGACCTGGTTACTTTGACCGCGGTCGAGGTCGCGGTGGACCGTTCGCTCGCGCGTGTGTACGTGTCGTGCGATGCGAGCCGCTACGACGAGGTCATGGAGGCGCTCGCAAGCGCCAAGGGCCGCATTCGTAGCCTGTTGGCTCGCTCGCTCGATTGGCGTGTCACGCCCGAGCTCGATTTTCGCATCGATCGCTCGACCGATGAGGCCGAGCGCATCACGCGTGCGCTGGAAAACGTTCCCGCCACGCTTGCGATCGAAAAGGACGAGGACGGCTATCCAATTGCGGATGCCGCCCAGGAGGCAGCTTTAGATGACTAATTCCGCCGACCTCGCCTCGTGCGAGTCTGCAGATATTCAGCGACGCATCCTCGAGCTCATCGAGGGTGCGTCCTCCATTGCGATTTCGGGACATACTTCTCCCGATGGCGACGCCTTGGGCTCCGTATTGGGTCTGGGCCTTTCGCTCATGAAGTTTTTCCCCAACAAGGACATTGCGCTGCTGCTGGCAGACGATGACCCGGTTCCGCGTATCTACCGCTTTATGGAAGGCTCCGATCGCCTGGTGCCGGCATCTGCGTACGCCGGCAATCCTGACCTGTTCATCTCGGTGGACGTACCGGTCGTCGAGCGCCTCAATAATTCTGCCGAGGTGCTTCGTCGCTCCAAGCATGTGGTGTGCTTCGATCATCATCCGGCGCGCGAGGAGTTTGCCGAGCTCAGTCTGAGGCGCGTCGATGCCGCGGCCTGCGCCATGATCATCGACCGTTTCTTGGACAATTGCGGCATTGTCGCACGTGACGGCGTCGCGACCTGCTTGCTGTGCGGCTTGGTGACCGACACCGGTCGTTTCCAGTACCAGAACGCCGATGCTGCCGCGTTCCATGCTGCTTCGCGCCTGGTGGCGCATGGCGCCAATCCGGCTCGTGTCGCACTCGAGGTCTATCAGAGCATGCGCGTCGAGTTTTTGCACCTCAAGTCCATCGTTATGGGCCGTATCAAGACGGTCGCGCACGGGCGCGTGGCGTATAGCTATGCCTTCCAGAGCGACCTTGAGGCCTGCGGCGTCACCTCGGATGAATGTGACGGTCTGGTCGATGTGGTGCGTTCGGTGATGGGCGTCGAGGTCTGCCTGTTCTTAAAGGGCATTGAGGGCGATACCAAGGTGCGCGGCAACCTGCGCTCCAAGGGCGACCTTAACGTGTCCGAGATCGCTGCTGCCTTTGGCGGAGGCGGACATCCCGCTGCCGCCGGTTTCTCCAACAACGGAACGATTCTCGAGACGCTCACCGTGGCACTTCCCATGCTGGCCGAACTGGTTGGGGAGGATCCCACTTCGGTGACCGTCGAGCTTTAACTTTTTGGATGGTACATGGCTCGTCGTACGCCTTCTCAACTGAATATGCTGCTCGCCGTCGATAAGCCGGTGGGCTGCACGTCCCACGATGTGGTCTCGCAATGCCGACGCGCCCTCCATGAGCGGCGCGTCGGCCATGCCGGCACGCTCGACCCTATGGCATCGGGTGTCATGGTGGTGGGCGTGGGTCAGGCCACCCGTCTGCTGGGCATGCTCACGCTCGATACCAAAAGCTACGTCGCCGACATCTCGTTTGGCGCCGAGACCAATACCGATGATGCGGAGGGCGAGGCCGTCCGCACGGTGGCTGTTGCCAACGATCTCCGCGATTCTGTCTATGTCCGCGAGCGCTTAGCCGCCATGCTGGGCCCGCAGATGCAGGTGCCGCCGGCTTTTTCGGCTATCTCGGTCAATGGCGTTCGCGCCTATAAGAGCGCTCGCGAGGGCAATGCGGTAGACTTGCCCCCGCGCCCCGTCGAGGTCTATGCCGCCGACCTGATCGCCGTGGGCGGCGAGGGTGATTCGTGTGTGTGGACCGTGGCGTTCTCAGTGAGCAAGGGCACCTATATCCGTGCGCTTGCTCGCGACCTGGGCCGTGCTTGCGATAGCGCCGCGCATATTTCTGCGCTGCGCCGCACGGCCTCCGGTGTTGTTTCCATTGGCACCTGTCATGCGGTCGAGGAGCTTTCTCCCGAGTCCGCGGCTGGCTTTGCCCTGGATCCCATTGCGGCCCTGGGCGCCACACGTGTTGACTTGCCGGGCAATCTTGCCGACGACCTGCTCTGCGGCCGACGCATTCCCGTTGAGCGTGCGCTTGCCGATTTCGATGTCTCGAAGGCGCCGTTTGCGTTGGTGCTCGATGGGGGACTCAAGGCGCTCGCCCGCATTGAGGGTGGCCGCTTTGTCATGGAGCACGTATTTCCGCAGGCAATCGGCGGTGTTCGATGATGTTGTCCGCTTGCGAGCTCGCGCGTGTCTTTTTCGCGGGCGAGTCGGACGAGGCTCGCATCGTTACTGCCGATACGTTTGATGAGTGCGAGCACTTGGGTGCCGCATCGATTGCCATCGGCGTGTTCGACGGCGTGCACCGTGGACACCAGGAGCTCATCGAAGCGCTTGTCCGTGATGCCCGTGCCCATGGCTGTAAGGCGGTCGTGGTCACCTTCGATCCTGATCCGGACGTCGTGGTGAGTCCGTCGCCCGCTCAAAAATTGATGACGACGGCCGACCGTCTGCATGCCCTGGCTCAAACCGGGGTCGATGCGGTGGTGGCCGTTCCCTTTACGCCCGCCGTGGCGGCACTCGATCATGTCGGGTTTCTGGCGCTGTTGTCGCGCGTTATCGACATTCGCTCCATTCGTGTAGGCAGCGACTTTAGGCTCGGCCGCGGCGGGGCTTCGGGCGTTGCCGAGATGTGCGCCTGGGGCACTGAGCGTGGGGTTGACGTTTACGGTCACGACCTTCTCTGCGTTAACGGGCAGACCGTCTGCGCCACGCGCGTCCGCCATGAGCTGGGTCAGGGTCATGTGGAGCTGGCTGCCGAGCTTCTCGGCCG
>USJB01000199.1 GCA_900554905.1 uncultured Collinsella sp.
CGTCCGGCACAGCCGACGCAGCGCGCAGCTCAGCCTGCCGCGCGCCCGGCGCAGTCCTTCTCTCGTTCGGCCCAACCTGTTCAACGGACGGGTCAGCAGCCTTCTGCTCGTTCGGTTCAGCATTCGGCTTCTCACGCGGCTCAGCAGCCCACTGCTCGTACGGCCCAGCCTGCAGGCGGCACCCGCTTTAAGCAGCAGGCACCTACCCAGCGAACGCAGGCCCCCCAATCACATTCGCATCACGCTCGTGGTTCGCATGGCGTTGCTCCGGCGACCCGCTCGAGCTACAACACGCATGCTCGTCGCGGTGCTCAAAAGAAAAGCTCCCCGGTGCCTATGATTATCGGTGGCGTCGTCGCCGTGCTTGCGCTTGTCGCGATCGTTTTCTTTGTCGTGCCAGCTGTCAAGGGCTTCTTTGGCGGTGAGGGTGCGAAGGTCGCTGCTGGCCAGCAAGTTACTATCACGATTCCCGATGGTGCTTCGGGCGATACGATCGCTTCGATTCTCTCCGAGAACCATATCGTCGATGATCCCAAGGATTATTACGCGGCGGTCAAAAAGCTTAACGCCGACATGTCGCTTAAGCCTGGTAAGTATTCGTTTACCACGCTTATGGATGCCACGAAGGTCGTTCAGCAGCTCATGGAAGGTCCCAATGCGGGCTCCGATGCGCTGACTATCCCTGAGGGTCTGACGGTTGACCAGGTCGCTGACCGCGTGGCCAAGGCATACGACAGCATTTCTAAGGAGGACTTCCTTAACCAGGCCAAGGCGAGCAATTATGTGAATGATTACGCTTTCCTTAAAGACGCCGCGAACGATTCGCTCGAGGGTTTCCTGTTCCCCAAGACGTATTCGTTGGGCAAGGACCCAAGCGCCGATGATGTGATTCGCGCCATGCTTGACCAGTTCAACGCTGAGTATAAGTCGCTTGACTTTGCCAGCTGCGAGGCCAAGATCAAGGAGCGCTATGGCGTGGAGATGTCCGATTACGACATCGTTAACCTTGCCTCGATCGTCGAGCGCGAGGGCCTCAACGCCGACCAGCGCGCGCATGTGGCCTCGGTCTTCTACAACCGTCTGGCGGGCAAGCTCGATGGCCTGCGTTACCTCAATAGCGATGCGACCATGATGTACGTCACCGGCGGCGAGGTTACCGCCGACGACCTGCAGAGCGATAGCCCGTATAACACCTATAAGCACGAGGGCCTCCCGCCCACGCCCATTTGCTCTCCGTCGCTTGAGGCGCTCAAGGCCACCCTTGAGCCGACCGACTCCGATGACCTGTATTTCTACATTACGCAGGACGAGGAGTATTTCTCGAAGACCTACGAAGAGCATCAACAGTCTTGGAATTGATCATGAGGATTTTTAGCCCCAAACGATATGTTGCCTCGGTCGATCGCATCGACCTCGATACCCTCTGGGCCGACGGCAAGCGCGCCATTCTGCTCGACCGCGACAACACCCTGGTGCCGCGTGATACCGAGCAGGTACCCGCTGCGGTCTCCGCCTGGCTCGAGGCCGCCCATGCCAAGGGCTTTAAGCTGTGCATGGTGTCCAACAACTGGCATCGCGACCAGGTCATGGCATCGGCGCGTGAGTTGGGGCTCGAGGCCATCAGCCACGCTATGAAGCCCGCCCCATTTGCCCTGAAGGCGGGTCTTAAGCGTCTGGGCGCCACGGCCGACGAGGCCGTGCTGATCGGCGATCAGCTGTACACGGACGTGTGGAGCGGTAACTTTGCCGGCGTTGACACTATTCTGGTCAAGCCGCAGGCAACCCAGGACCTGTGGTACACGCAGATCTTCCGTATCTTTGAGCGCCGGGCCCTGCGCGATCTTCCCTGTGAGGAATAGGTTTCGCCATGTCTCAGCATATCAAACATGGCTGTGACCATATCTTCTTTATCGGCTTTTTGGGCGCGGGCAAGTCGACGCTTGCGCGCAATGTGGGCACTATGTTCAAGCGTCGATTCATCGATACCGATCGTTTGGTTGTGCGTCGATGCGGCAAGTCGGTGACCGAGATATTTAAGACCGAGGGCGAGGATCGTTTTCGCGAACTCGAGACCTCGGCACTCCGTTCGCTTCAGAGCGAGCGCAGCCTGCTGGTATCGTGCGGGGGTGGTATCGTCGAGACGCCGGTGAACATTGAGCTGATGCACGAGATGGGTACATGCGTGTACCTCGAAGGCGACTTTGAGGACTCGTTGCGCCAGATTCGCCGCTCCGATACCCGACCCGATTTCCGCTCGCCCGAGCATGCTGCGCGCCTGTTTGAGCATCGCCGTCCGCTGTATCGCCAGGCCGCCGATATTACCCTTGATATTCGCAACAAGTCCTTCGAGGACGTTTCCTACCTTTGTGCCGAGATGCTTTTGGAGCGTGGGCTGCTATGATTCGCCGTCAACTTATCAATTTCCAAAACCGCAGTGTCGATGTCCGTGTCGGATTGGGCGCGTTCGAGGAGCTGTCGCGCATGTTTGCCTCGGCTGTGGGCAAGCCTAAGCGCGCAATGGTGGTTTGGAACGACGCCGCATCCGAGCGTTTTGGCGAGGTCGTCGAGCATGCGCTGATCGACGCCGGTTTTGCCGTGTCGCTGCTCGTCCTCGAGGTTTCGCCTGCCGGTGCTACGCTGGCCGATGCCGATACCGTCTTTGGCGCCCTGTCGGCTAACGGCATTACCTGCGACGATCTCGTTGTCGCTGTCGGCGATACGGCGACCTGCTCGGTCGTTTGCTGGTGTGCCAATCAGTGGTGCGGTCGCACCGAGTGCGCCTTGCTGCCGACGGCGTTCGACGCCATGCTCACGGTCGCGACGACCATGAAGCCGCTCGTCGCCTCGTCGGCGAATGCGCTTCCCGCTATCGCGTTCCGTCCCGAGCCGGGCTTGGTCGTGTGTGACCTCGACCTTGTTCGCGAGGCGGACCCCGAGGACCTCAAGCTCGGCTATGTGGTACTTGTTGGCACCATGCTTTCGAGCAGCAAGTCCCGCTGGAATCAGTTTACCGAGACCGTCCCCGAGATTCTCGCGGGCGAGGAGGTCGCGCTCGTCAATGCCGTTCAGTGGTCTCAGACTGCCCGCAAGGACGTACTGATGGCCACGAACCCGAGCGCCCGCCATGCGCTCGATTTTGGCAAGACGGG
>USJB01000200.1 GCA_900554905.1 uncultured Collinsella sp.
ACATGCAAGAAGCCCTCGCTGCGCACTTCGTGCGGCGAGGGCTTCTTGCGTCCTGACGCTCCTATTTGGCAAGGTGTTTTTTAGAATTCATTTTGCGCTCGGCCTCGAAGGCTTGCCTGTCCCAATCGAGCGGAAGTCCCGCCTCGACCCATGCCTCGTAGGCCCTCCTTATGGGCTTGAGTTCCCTTTGGCCCCTCTCCAGCATCGAGATGTACTTCTCGCTGGTGCCCAGTATGGACGCCGCCCTCACCTGGCTGACCCTCGCCGCGCGCCTGGCCGCCACGAGCTCCGAGGCGTCCTCGGGCCTCCTGATCTCGTGCGGGCGCATCAGCGCCCGGTACGCCTCCCTGGCCACGTAGCGCTTGAGGCACCTCATGACCTCCCTGTCGCTCTTCCCCCGCGCCCTGGCCCTCTCGGCGTACTCGGCGGTCTCGGGGTCGCGCATGACCCTCTGCCTCGCGATCTCGTGCAGCGCGCTGTTCGCCTGCCGGTCGCCGCCCCTGTTGAGCCTGTGCCTCACGGTCTTGCCGCTCGAGGCGGGGATGGGACAGGCGCCGCATATCGCCGCGAACGACGCCTCGGAGCGCAGCCTGCCCGGGTTGTCCCCGGCCGCGACCGCGAGCTTGGCCGCGCTCACGGGCCCGCACCCGTACATCGCCAGCAGAGCGGGGCAGTTCTCCTCCAGGGACGCCTCGATCGCGCGCTCCATGTCGAGCGCTGCGTCGCGCGCCGCCGCCCACAGGTCCGCCAGCGCGCCGAGCGCGGCGCGCACGGAGGGGAGCTCCTCCATCAGCCTCGGCCCCGCCATCCCGCGGAACCTCGACCTGAGCCCCTCCGGCGCGGTGGTGAGCAGCGACCTCGCGGTGTTGATCGCCGAGGTCCGCGCCTTCACCGCCCCGGAGCGCGCCGCGAGCATGCAGCGCACCCCGTCGACCCACCCGTCCTGGCTCTTGGGGGTCCCGAGCTTTGAGCCGGACATCGCCGCGCGGGCCGCCCTCTCCGCGTCCGACTCGTCGCACTTCCCCTGCCCCGGGCGCCTCCTCTGCATCCTCGCCGGGGAGAGCGCCTCGCGCACGGGCATCCCAAGCGACGCGAGGTGCCTGGTGAGGCCCGCCCCGTAGGACGACGTCCCCTCCATCGCGACGCAGGCCGGCTCCCCGGCCGCCGCGATCGCCCCGGCGAGCGCCTCGTAGCCCGCCGCGTCGGCGGGGAACCGGCGGGACAGGACCTTGCGGCCCCTCCAGTCCAGGACGCACAGCCAGTGCGAGTCGGCGTGGGTGTCGACCCCGCAGAAGACCGGCCCGCGGGCGCCGGGTGTCGATTCGTTTTGCATGCCTCGCTCCGTTCTTTCCGTGCTCGCCTGGACCGGGCAGACGGCACACTGACGGGGCGCGATAGAATGCGGTTGTTCGGGTCCGCGGTATCGCTCCATGCTCCTATTAGGTCATGCGGCGGTCTCGGCTCGCCGCGGCCCGCGCGGGACATGTCAGGAAACGAGGGCAGCCCTGTGGGCGCCAGCGGAATGTGGGGTCACCGCGCGGTCCGCATCTGATGGTGTCGACGTCAATGGTATACGGGTGCATCATCGACGTCTTCAATACAGAAGATATCAGTGCGGAATGTTTTGGAAAGTAACCCAAAGCGGCCCGGCGGGTGTCCTGTGTAGTCACCCTTTAGGCGGAACTCTCCTAATTATTTGGATGAGTCGTTTACTTACTTGTGCTGTTACCGTCTTCCCGCTGTTGTTGGGGTATGCTTTGTTCGTATGTAAACGTATGACATGTTGATGGGGGAGGGTGCTATGGCTCGCGAGAGTGCTCGTTCTAAGGATACGGCTAAGCCTGGCATCAAGGAAGTTGCAGCGGTGGCGGGGGTTTCGCCTACTACGGTATCTCGCGTGCTTAATAATCGCGGCTATATTAGCCAAGAGACCCGCGATAAGGTCCATGCCGCGATGAAGCGCATCAACTATACGCCCAACGATATCGCCCGTGCCATGCTCAACGGTCGCCTGAATCTTATCGGTATGATCGTCCCCTATGTCAGCAGTCCGTTTCATGCCCAAGTGGTTCAAGTCATTGAGCATACCCTGGCCGAAAACGGTTTTAAGATGCTGCTGTGCAATAGCGCCAATCGACCCGAGCTTGAGCGCTCTTATATCGACATGCTTCGACGCAATATGGTTGATGGCGTCATCGTCAACTCGCTTAATATCGGTGCCGAGGCGTATGCCGAGATGGGCTTGAGTCTGGTTGGTATCGACTGCGACCTTGGCGAAGCCTCTGTTCAGATTGCGAGCGACAGCTATAGCATCGGCGAACTTGCCACGCGTCGCCTGATCGATGACGGATGTTCACGCATCCTGTGCCTGCGCAGCAATAGCCGCATGCGCATGCCTGCCAATAAGCGTACCGATGCCTACCTCGATGTTGTTGAGCAGGCCGGTTTGCCCGCGCTTGTCCGTGAGGTTGAGTTCGTTAAGCCCGACGACGAAAAGAGCGCGGTCGTTGCGAAGATCCTCGATGAGAACCCCGATATTGACGGCATCTTTGCGGGAGACGACACGATGGCGGCTATCTGTCTCAACGTGATGAAGCAGCGCGGCTTGAGCGCTCCGGGCGATATTAAGGTCGTGGGCGCGGATGGTGCCCGCCGCACTATGACGTTTATGCCTGACTTAACAACCGTACGCCAAGATATCGATCGTATCGGAGAGCTCGCGGCGCAATCCATCATTGCTCTTATTAACGGCGAAAAGCCCGAGTCGAATATCAAGCTTCCCGTTGAGCTTATCGAGGGCAAAACCGCGTAATTCGCCCCGTGCCAAAAGAATTCCTCAAACACCTCTGATGACCGTTCACCGGCATATGTCAACCGTTTGCCGACGACTGGAACTGCGAAAAGACGTATAGGTGTGAAAACGTTTGACATATGAAAACGATTGACATATCTTGCAGTTGTACCGAGTTAGTATCTCGTGAGAAAGGAAGTCTCGGATGCACAAGGTGTATTACCAGCCTGAGGGAATTTGGGTAGGCGACATCATGCCGTACGGCGAGGACGGCACGTTCTATCTCTATCATCAGCGTGACACGCGAAACCCCGGACCTTTCGGAGAGCCGTTTGGCTGGGC
>USJB01000201.1 GCA_900554905.1 uncultured Collinsella sp.
TTCGGCCATCATGCTCGACCGCATCTTTTCGCCCGGCGGCAACATCAACGAGTTTCTTCGCAAGATGGGTGTCTACCTGGGCATTTCGCTCTTTCTGATTTTTGTTCAGCCCGATTTTGGCACCGTTCTGATCATCTTGCTGACCCTCATGTGCATGGCGTTGTTTGCGGGATTGGACCCCAAATATATCGTTTGGACGGTCGTTGCCGGCATCGCCGTCATTGCGATCGCCCTTATCGCCGAGCCGTATCGTATGACGCGTGTCGAGGTTGCTTGGAATCCTTGGGCAGACGAATATGGTGATGGCTATCAGGCCACACTTGCCATTATGGCGTTTGCCTCGGGCGGCCTGTTCGGTCGCGGTATCGGTAACTCCACCATGAAGTACTCGTATTTGCCCGAGGCGCATAACGACTACATCTTGGCTATTATCGGCGAGGAAGTTGGCTTTATCGGAACCGTGCTGTTCTTCTTGGTGTTCGCGATGCTGATCTACTCGGCGTTTCGCATTGCCGAGCAGGCGACCGATCGCCGGGGCGCGCTTATGGCGTCTGGCTCCGCGGTCATTCTCGCAGTGCAGTTTTTGATTAACGCGCTGGGCATCCTCAACGTGTTTCCCATGACGGGCAAACCGTTGCCGTTTATTAGCTACGGCGGTTCGTCGATTATTGTGTCGCTTATGCTTGCCGGGTTGATCCTGCGCGTTTCGTACGAGAGCGCCCGCCGCGATGAGTATGACCGCCGCCGTGAGAGCTTTGCCGTTATGGACGAGAGCACCGCCGGCGTAGCCCATGTGCGCGGTGAACGACCTTCGCGTAGCGGCTTTACCGTTCTGGATGGTTCTGCATCCGAGCCGGCAGCTCGTCCACGCCCGCGAATGGCTCCGCAAGGTCGTCCGCAGCGCCCCAGCCCTCGCAACGCGGGCGGCGGATATAATCGAATCGATTTGAACTCGGACCCGTCGGCGCGTCTGCGTACCGACGACCAGGGACCGCGTGTACGAAGGGACTACCATGACCGATAAAATGACCGTTGCTATTGCAGCCGGCGGCACGGCAGGACACATCAACCCCGCGCTCGCCTTGGCCGAAGAACTGCGTGACCGTGGCCACCACGTTGTGTTCGTGGGCCAGTCGCGCAAGCTCGAGGGTCGTCTGGTCCCCGAGGCTGGGTTTGATTTTGTGCCCATTACGGTCACGGGCTTCGACCGCTCCCGTCCTTGGACGGCGCTGACCTCGCTGTGGCGTGTCAACAAGGCCAAACGTGCGCTCGCCAGTCATTTCTCAAAGGTCGGCAAGCCCGATGCCGCCATTGGTTTTGGTGCCTATGTCGAGGTTCCGCTGCTGGGGTGGTGCAAGGGCGCGGGCGTTCCGTATCTGCTGCATGAGCAGAACTCTGTTCCGGGCCTGGCCAACAAGATGATGAACTCCCACGCCGCCCGCGTGTGCATCTCGGTGCCGGCAGCGCGTTCGGTCTTTGAGCGCGAAGGTGACCCTGGCCACGTGCTCATGACCGGCAACCCCGTACGTCGCTCGGTGATCGAGGGCGATCGCGCTCGCGGCCGCAAGGCACTTGGCGTTCCCGAGGACGCTACGCTGCTGCTCGTCTTTGGCGGTTCACTTGGCGCCCAGCACCTCAATGAGCGCGTGGTTTCGCTCAAAAACGAGCTGCTTTCGCGCAAGAACCTCTATGTGTTGCATTCGACGGGTGCCGACGGCTTTGAGGAGACCGAGCGCGCTTTGGCGCTGACGCCCGAGGAGGCGAAGTGTTACCGCGTCCAGCCTTACATCGACAACATGGGCGATATGCTGGCTGCTGCCGATTTGGTGCTCTCGCGTTCGGGCGCATCGAGCGTGGCCGAGATCGCTGCACTCGCCGTGCCTTCGGTGCTCGTGCCGTATCCGCACGCGACGGCCGACCACCAGACCACGAATGCGCGTTACCTGGTCGATGCCGGTGCCGGCGTGCTATGCGCCGATGCCGATATCGATGCCCCTGCCTTTGCCGACGAGCTGCTGCACCTGATCGATGACGCTGCGGCGCGTGATGCCATGCGTCAGGCGGCGCGTGGTCTGGCTCAGGATAGGGCCGCCGCTCTTCTGGCGGATGCGGTAGAGGGTTTGCGTTAGTTAGACGGGATATCGTCGGTCGCCCTCGCGCTGATGCGGTAGGTGCGGTACAGTTAACGGGTTACAGGCAGTGTTTACGCAAGGAGTACACGAGCACATGGCTGATTCCCAGACTGCAACCTCCGCGCCCGAGTTCAAGAGCGCCCACTTTATCGGTATCGGTGGCGCCGGCATGAGCGGCATCGCCCTCGTCCTGCACGAGCGCGGTTATACCGTTACCGGCTCCGACCTTAAGACGTCACGCTATATCCGCCAGCTTACCCGCGCTGGTGTGAAGGTACATGTGGGCCATGAGGCCGCCACGATCGACGAGGTCAAGCCCGACGTGGTTGTTGTCTCCACCGCTATTCCGGAGTCCAACCCTGAACTCGTGCGCGCTCGCGAGCTTGGTATTCCCGTGTGGCCCCGTGCCAAGATGCTCTCTGCTTTGGGCCACGGCTACACCACCGTCGCTGTTGCCGGCACGCATGGCAAGACCACCACGTCTTCGATGTGCGCCACCATGCTCGACCGCATGGGTCTGGATCCGAGCTTCTTGATCGGTGGCATCGTCGAGGGCTATGACACGAACGGCAAGAACGGCTCGGGCGACTACTTTGTCGCCGAGGCCGACGAGTCCGACAGCTCCTTCCTGTTCCTGAACCCCAACGTGGTCATCGTGACCAACGTCGAGGCCGACCACCTCGATCACTACTCGGGTATCGAGGAGATCGAGGCAACTTTCGCCAAATTCATGAGCCTGGTGGGCGAGGACGGCACCGTCATCGTCTGCGGTGAGGACCCGCATCTGGTCGAGCTCGCCAAGTCGACGGGTCGTCACGTGCTTTCCTACGGCTTTGCCGAGAGCAACGACATCGTCTGCATGCACCCGGATGTCAAGGGCATCCAGAGCGATTTTATCGTTCGCTTTGAGGACGGCACTGAGCACGCTGTGGAGATCAAGAGCAATCCCGGTCGCCACAACATGCTCAACGCCACGGCGGTGCTCACCGTCGC
>USJB01000202.1 GCA_900554905.1 uncultured Collinsella sp.
CCTCAAAACGACCGCCCCAAAGAGCCATGGGATCGTCCCCTTTCATCAAATACCAAACGAAGCGCCCAAAGCAATGCGCCATGTCGCTAAAGCGATTTACCAACCGCTAGTTTTGCACATTCCCCACTGCATGCGGGGCCATGTAGCTAATTTGCAAAGAAGTGACGCACCATGCACTTGGCGCCCAACGTCTCCCTCCGGATGTTGCCCTGCGAACCGTCGATCCAGGCCTTCAGGCCCATAGGGACGTCCTCGACCTTTGCAGCATCGAGCTCGGGCGCGAGAGCAAGTAAAGCATGCGCGATAGCATTGAACATAATGGATACTCCTCATATATATAGGTGCAGAGCCGCCAAATTGATAGAAGGAGCCCCGCCGGACAACCCCGGCGGGGCTCGGACTCAGCCGCAGTCGCGGCATCATATATGCGGGCGGAACGTAGGGGCCACCGATGTTAAGAAGTGTCAGCAAGCATAACGAAAGGTAGGGACCCCGTGCGCCCGTTTTGTATCACGCGGATGGGCCGCGCGGATACCAAGGGAAGGAAGACTTAAGCCTGAGCGGCAGCAGAGCTGGGACCCTGGACCTTGGCCCACGTCTTGAGCGACAGCGTATCGATCTCGATAAAGCCGGCGCTGGCCTTCTCGTCAAACGTGGTGTCGCGGTCGTAGGTAGCCAGACCGTAGTCGTAGAGGCTGAAGGGGCTCTTGCGGCCGACGACATGGCAGTTGCCCTTAAAGAACTTCAGGCGGACGGTGCCGGTCACGAACTTCTGGGTGTCGGCCATAAAGGCGTCGAGCGCGTTCTTGAGCGGGCTGTACCACTGACCGTTATACACGGCGGTGGCCCAATCCTGCTCGAGCTTGATCTTGGTCTTGAGCAAGTCGCCCTCGACGCAGATGTCCTCGAGTGCCTTGTGGGCGGTGATGAGCGTCAGGGCGCCGGGAACCTCATAGCACTCGCGGCTCTTGAGGCCCACCAGACGGTCCTCAACCAGGTCGAGACGGCCAAAGCCGTTGTCGCCCGAAATCTTGTTGAGAGCGACGACGATCTCGGAGAGCTTCATCTTCTTGCCGTCGACGGCGACGGGCTTGCCGGCCTCAAACTCAATCTCGGTATACGTCGGGGTGTCGGGCGTGTCCTCGGGATTCTTGGTCATAACCCAGGCGTCGTCGAGAGGCTCGTTCCAGGGATCCTCCAGGTGGCCGCACTCAATGGCACGACCCCACAGGTTGTCGTCGATGGAATAGGGGTTGTCGTTGGCACCCTCGGGAACCGGCACGTTGTGAGCGTGGGCATAGGCGACCTCGTCGGGACGGCACTTCAGGTCCCACTCGCGAACCGGGGCGATAACCTTGAGCTCGGGGTCGAGGGCCTTGACGGCAGCCTCGAAGCGGACCTGGTCGTTACCCTTGCCGGTGCAGCCGTGGGCGACGTAGGTCGCGCCAAACTCGTGAGCGACCTCGACAAGCTTCTTGGCGAGCAGCGGGCGAGACAGGGCGGAAAGCAGCGGATACTTATTCTCGTACATGGAGTTTGCGGCGATGGCCTTAGTCAAGAACTCATCGGAGAACTCGTCGCGCAGGTCGAGCACCTGGCAATCGAGAACGCCCAGGTCGAGCGCCTTCTGCTTCTTGGCATCCAGTCCGGTCTCTTCCTGGCCCACGTTGCCGCAGACGCAAACGACATCGAGATTCTTCTCGTCCTGGAGCCACTTGACACATACGGATGTATCAAGACCACCGGAATATGCGAGAACGACTTTTTCCTTGCTCATGGCTGTTTCCTTTCGCCCTTGGTAGCTAGTTAGAACATCGGTCAGTTGCAAGTCATTTCAAGGTCATATACCGTGCAATATCAGGTTAAATAGCAAAAATCAGCACATACATGCCCTAGAAACATGCAGCAATGTCGTGCTAAAACCCAACGACCTCAAAATGACTCTGTTGAGGCAATTCGCCCCATGCGGACAGAGACGATTGTTATCGTCGTCGGGAAATTGCGCGCTGGCGTCGGATGGCATTGTCTGCAGTGGTGATGATCTTTACGAACTGCATCTGCCTCTCCTTTCACCTATCGCCGGGCGCAATTCAAATATCGTAAACGGTACCTTTTACTCGGTAAGCGGTTGTTTTTCCGTCTCCGTTTTCGATGGTCGCTATATTACGCTAAAGTGCCCACAGCACAAGCGACAAATTCAAATTTCTGAAAAGTTTTTTCATTACTTTGTGAAGCGTGGTGCAAATACGCACCATTCCTGCGAAAATACGCTCGACTACTAGTTGATGGTTATAACGTCTGAAACAATCTCGAAACGAAAGGCTCGCTTTTATGCAAACTTACGAATCGGACGCCAACATCGGCAACATTAAGATTCTCGCCGTCGATATGGACAAGACGCTGCTGACCGACGAGCGTGTGCTGCCCCAGGGTCTTGATGAGCGCCTGGACAAGCTCGCCGACGCCGGCATCGTATTCTGCCCCGCCAGCGGACGTCCCGCCCCCAAGCTCGAGGAGATGTTCGAGGGCATCAAGAACCGCCTCGCCTTTTGTCCCGACAACGGAGCTTGCGTGATCTATCGCGGCAGCTATATCTATAAGAGCAATATCGACGTAGAGCTGTATCAGCAGGTCTTGAACCGTGCCTCGGAGGATCCTCGCGCTGTCCCCGTCCTGTGCTGCTTCGACGAGTTCTACGTGCTTGCCCGCGACCATCAATACCACGACGAGATCAGCGTCTACTACAACACAATCAACTACGTCGACAGCTTTGAGGGCATTGATTTCGAGTCCAACAAGATTTCGGTCTTCTTCCCCGGCTACGACGCCGAGCCCGCTTTCCGCGAGACCTATAGCCCCGAGTTCTCGGATAAGCTCTACGTCACCAACGCTGGGCGCGAGTGGATCGACTTTATGAACCTGGGCGTCGACAAGGGCGCCGGCATCGCTCACCTGTGCGAGCACCTGGGCATCGATATTGCCGATGCTGCCGCCGTGGGCGATACCTACAACGACATCCCCATGCTGGAGCGCGTCGGTCACAGCTTTATCGTGGACAATGCCGAGGAGCACATGAACGCGCACGCCAAGTGGCGCATTCCGAGCAACAACGACGGGGGCG
>USJB01000203.1 GCA_900554905.1 uncultured Collinsella sp.
GAGTCGATCGAGCTCGGGCGGCTCGACCCACTTTTCCTCGCGATAGAGTTGTACGAGCGCGATGCCCTGCAGGAGCTTCCACGGAATGGTCTCGGGCATCATCGTGCGCGGCTCGGGCTCTTCCTCGCGCATGACGAACCACATCTCGGGCGGAAGATCGCGGCGTCCCGTGCGGCCCATTCGCTGCAAAAAGGAGCTGACGGTAAACGGCGCATCGATCTGAAACGCACGCTCCAGACGGCCGATATCGATGCCGAGTTCCAGCGTAGAGGTGGTGACGGTCGTCTGTGCCTGTTCCTCGTCGCGCATGAGCTCTTCTGCCGTCTCACGCAACGATGCCGAAAGATTGCCGTGATGGATGAGGAAACGGTCGGGCTCGTGCCGGCTTTCACAGTAGCTGCGCAACATGGAGCAAACGGCCTCTGCCTCCTCGCGCGAGTTGGCAAAGACCAGGCACTTGCGGCCGCGGGTATGTTCAAAGATGTAGCCCATGCCGGGGTCGGCGTTGTCGGGTGCGGTGTCGGTGGGGTTGAGCAGTGCCTGTTCGGTTGCCTGCGGGATGTCGACTTCCCCTTCGGGGGCCGAGGAAGTGCGACGGTTCTTGGGGGCAGCCTTGCCCCTTGCCTGCTCGCGACGTTGACGGCGCTCCTCCTGTGTGAGTTGCCCACTATGGCGCATGTCTTGGGTGCTGACGGGCAGTGCCGCGGGTGGTGCCGCCTCAATGCGCTCGCATGCGAGCACCTCAGCTTCCTGCGGACCTGTGCTCGTGAATCCTCGCTGCTGAGCCTGGGGACCCGAGTTGTAGAAGTGCTCCATGGAGATACGCCACACGCGGCGCGGCTCCTCAAAGCGGGGGATGACGCAGTCGCGTCCCGTCCCCTGCGACAAGAAGGCACCCGTGCGTTCCGGGTCACCGATGGTGGCCGAAAGGCCGATGCGCCTGGGCCGCACGCCCGCCATGCGCGAAAGACGCTCGATAAGGCAGAGCGTCTGCCCGCCGCGGTCACCGCGCATGAGCGAGTGGACCTCGTCGATGACCACATAGCGCAGGTCGCAGAACATACGCGGAATTGCTATGTGCTTGTGGATCAGGAGTGCCTCGAGTGATTCGGGCGTAATCTGTAGGATACCGCTCGGCTTTTTGATGAGCTTTGCCTTGTGCGACTGCGAGACATCGCCGTGCCAGTGCCAGACGGGGATATCGGCCTCTTCGCACAGATCGTTGAGGCGAACGAACTGGTCGTTGATGAGTGCCTTGAGGGGGCCAATATAGAGGGCGCCAACGCTTGCGGGCGGGTTCTCCCAAAACTCGGTCAGGATGGGAAAGAAGGCCGCCTCAGTTTTGCCAGATGCCGTGGATGCCGTCAGGAGCACATTGTCTTGCGTGTTAAAGATGGCATCTGCTGCCGCAACCTGGATAGAGCGCAGGCTCTCCCAATCGTGGGAGTAGATGAAGTCTTGGATAAACGGGGCGTATCGGTCAAAGGCGTTCACGGGACCTCCTCTCATCAACGGGTTGATCAACGCAACGGGCAACGGTTCGCCCAGATAAAACCTGCCAAAATAAACCTGTCCCTTTTTGGCAGGTTAGATGGTGAATTCGGCGAAGTTGCGGTCGCCGTCTGCGGTGCCGGTGTCGCCTGTTGCGGCTGCCGGTGCCAACGCGTCGCCGCCGACGCTTTGCAGCAACTCAGCCACGTTTGCATCGGGGTTCTGGCACAGGATATCGAGCAGCTCGATAAAGTCACGGATGACCTCACGCGGCGTCAAGTGCGTATCGGCTCCCACGCGGCCAAACTCAATCTTGAGAAAGTCTACCAAGTCGTTCTCGGTAAGCGTGGGCGTCCAGCCAAAGTATCCGGCATGGATCTGCATGAGTTTTTCGATCAGCACCAGCAACTCCTCGTAGGTGAGTGGCTGCAGGCGGATGATGGGCGCGAGCATGTCCTTAAGGTCCTCGCGTGCAAAGCGGCCTTGAGCGAGTCGGCTGCGCAGGGCCTCGTAGGAGAACACGCCGCGGCGGCGGTCTTCGATGGAGGTTGGCGTGCCGCCCATGATCATGCCCAGGTACTGCGCCTTGCCCTGGAGCGTGTCGTTGTACATGGTCAGGATCTTCTCGTAGTTGTATTGGCGTGTGATGGCGTTGGGAATCTTATACAGATTCACGAGCTCGTCGATGAGCACCAGCATGCCCTTGTAGCCGCTGCAGACCAAAAAGCGCGCAATGAGCTTAACGTAGTCGTACCAGTCGTCATCGCTGATGATGGTCGAGGAGCCCAGCTCAGCGCGTGCCTCGCTCTTGGTGCGGTACTCGCCGCGAATCCATTTGGTCACGCGGCTCATAGCCTCTTCATCGCCCTCGGATACGGCCATGCGATAGCGGCGGAGCATGCGGGTGAAGTCGAAGCCGTGGACCATTTCCTCGAGTGGGGCCAGTTGGGCATTGACGGCAGACTCGTCGGCGTCGGCACACGAGGCGACCCAGCGATCCAGGATAAGGTTGAGCGCACCGCCCTCGGGGCGCGTCTTGGTCGATATGTTGCGGATGAGCTCACGGTAGGTGGCAAGGCCCTGTCCCTGACCGCCCTGCAGGCGGCGCTCGGGCGACAGGTCGGCATCAGCGACGACGAATCCCTCGCCCATGGCGTGCGTGCGGATGGTCTGGAGCAAAAAGCTCTTGCCGGCGCCGTAACGACCGACCAGAAAGCGGAAGCTCGCGCCACCGCCGGCGATGAGACTCAGATCGGTGAGCAGGGCGCGGATCTCGACCTCGCGCCCTACGGTGATGTAAGGAAGGCCGATGCGCGGGACCACGCCGCCCTTGAGCGAGTTGAGAATGACGGCAGCGACGCGCTTGGGCACGCGGGGTGCTGCGGATGCGGTATCACTCATGGTCTAGGTATCCTCTCACGTCTGCTTCGTAGTCCTCGATAATCTGCGGTCCCGCTGAGCCAAATTCAATAACGGTGTCGCCCACCAGGTCAAAGAGCGCCTCGTTGATGCTGTCGACGAGCATGTCCTCGCTCTGCTCCGATTGCACTACCGCCAATGTCGCTTGCGCTGCGTTTTGCTCGAGCAGCGCGCGAAGGAAGGCATCTGCGGCGGGCGCGAG
>USJB01000204.1 GCA_900554905.1 uncultured Collinsella sp.
ATTAGCGGGCAGAAGGGCAAAAGTAGTCAAATAAGCCCCGTCCCAAATTAGCTACCCCTTGCACCGATTATTCGCCCGGGTTGATATTCGCGTAGAACTCCGCCCCGTCGTCCAGGCGCAGGATGCCCACGCGGCCGAACTCGGAGCCGGTGGCGGCGGCGCAGTCGATGTCGATACGATCGGGCACACCGGCAGTGTCCTCGCCGCCCAAGCGCACGATCTGCCCGCGGCCCGACTCCTCATCGAGCCCCGCAAGACCACCGACCTCGCAATAACGCCCGAGCGACACCGTTGGCGTGTGACCGCTCACCACGACCGGACCCTTGCCCTCGGCAGAAAGCAGCCCAGTCGGCACATCCCAATAGCCGTGACGAATCCACAGCAGGTCATCGGACGACTGCACCGCGAGCATCTGCTGCAGCAGCTCGCGATCGGCACCCACCGCTCCAACGCCATCGGCACAATCGACGCCATGCTCAAGCAAAAACGCCCGCGCCGCCTCGGTCTGAATGCCGGCGTGTACCAGCAGATACGGGCGCTCCTCGGTCTCGACCACCGCGTAGAGCGGCAGCGCGGCCATCCATCGCACGAGCTCCTCGTATGCCTCAAATTCCATGTCGTTGAGCTGCTCGCGCGTCGTCCAGCCACCGTTGATATCCCAGGTCTCGGCATCGAGCGGATCCTGACCAATGATGGCATCGAGCATGATCTGCTCGTGATTACCCTTGAGCACGTGGGCGTTGGGCAGCGAGCGCACGAGCTTAATAACGCCGACCGGATCGGGCCCGCGATCGATCATGTCGCCCAGCACGTACAGCGTGTCGTCGGACGTCAACGAGATCTTAGACAGGGCCTCGTCAAGCGCACGCACGTGCCCGTGAGCATCGGATGTCACATAGATCGCCATGGTACGCCTCTCCTTGCATTGCGGCCGAAGCCCGGTGCCGCAACTAAAACTTCAAGTTGAACTTAAACGTTACCCATTGTACTCCGTTGCAATAAAGCTGGAAAGGGTTTCCGAGCAGAGGCAAAGACGGCAGCCGTCTATGACGATATCGCGCACGCCCGCAATCCAACCCCATAAACCCACCATCTTTGGGTACAAATAACCGCAGACAGCTGACCGTGCCACGCCAACCACCCAGGAGCGGACACTATCCATGAACCAGATCCTTCTCTTTATCGGCCTCGTCATCATTTTGTGCCTGACCATCAAACCCGTCGGCAAAAAACTCCCCTTCCCCACCCTGCTCATCTTTATCGCGCTGGGCATGTTGTTGGGCGTCAACGGCCCGACGCATATCGACTTTAGCGACTATGCGCTCACCGAAACCGTCTGCAGCACGGCGCTGCTGTTCATCATGTTCTACGGCGGCTTTAACACCAATATCGACCGCGCCAAGCCCGTCGCCGTGCCCGCGGTGCTGCTGAGCACGCTCGGCGTCGTCATCACCGCTGGCATCACTGGCGTGTTCGCGCACTATGTACTGGGCTTCGACTGGATCGGCGGCCTGCTGCTGGGCTCGGTCGTGGCATCCACCGACGCGGCGAGCGTCTTTAGCGTGCTGCGCGAGCACAGCCTGTCGCTGAGAGGTGGCACCGACTCTCTGCTCGAGGTCGAATCGGGCTCCAACGATCCCGTCGCCTATATGCTCACCGCCGTGCTTGCAACCTTTGCGGCCGGCGGCGACATTAACATCCCCGTTCTGCTGGCCAAGCAGATCATCCTGGGCGTGGGCCTGGGCCTTGCCATCGGCTGGACATCCAGCCGCCTGATCGAACGCGCGCAGGCAACAGCCGAGGGTGCGCAGACCATCTTCTTGTTCGCCGTGGCCATCGTCGCCTACGCACTGCCGAGCTATCTGGGCGGCAACGGCTTTTTGGCCGTATACCTGACAGGCATTGTGCTGGGTGCGAGTGACATCACCGGCAAGGTCGAGCTGGCACACTTCTTCGACACCCTCACCGAGATGGCCGAGATGACCATCTTCTTTTTGCTGGGCCTGCTCGTTACACCCGCACGCCTGCCGCAAATGCTGCTACCGGGCCTGGCGCTCATGGCGTTTATGCTCTACGTGAGCCGTCCCATCGCCGTCGGCGTGCTCCTGGCGCCCTTTAAGACGAACCCCCGCCAGGTCGCGCTCGTAAGCTGGGCGGGCCTGCGCGGCGCGGCTTCGGTCGTCTTTAGCCTCTTTGCCGTTGTGGCCGGCGTTCCCGGTGGCCACGACCTATTTGACCTGGTGTTTGTGATTGCCGTGTCGAGCATTGTGGTGCAGGGCTCGCTGCTGCCGGCAGTGGCAAAGAAGCTCGATATGATCGACGCGGAAGGCGACGTTCGCCGCACGTTTAACGATTACCGCGACGAGGACGGCATGTCGTTCGTCAAGCTCAAGGTGGGCGCGGGCCATCCGTTTTCCGGACGCTCGCTCGCCGATATTGGCAGCGCCACGGACATGCTCGTCGTCCTGGTGCTGCGCGATGGCGCTCACCCGGTGCTGCCCAATGGCGATACCGTGATTGAGGAAGGCGACCTATTGGTGATGGCCGCGCCGACGTTTGAAGAGCGTGCCGAGGTTACGCTGCGCGAGGTCACCGTGACACCCCACGGTCGCTTAGCTGGACAGCGCCTGCGCGACGTGCCGCAGGGCAAGCACCCCTTTATCGTCGTGATGCTCAAGCGCGACGGCCAAACGATCATTCCCGATGGCAACACCCTCATATACGCCGGCGACGAAGCCGTCATCGCCACCCTGGCGTCGTAGCGGCCAGAGGGCAGCCGTCCCGAATTGGCTACATTTGAGCATCAATCGCCCCGGCTGGGGTCTCGTTGCGGACAATATTCATCACGCAAAACTAAGTGAGTAGACTTTTACCGAATCCCCGACCACGTCACTAAAGTACAAGTCTGTAACCTGCGGGTTTGTTGAAGCTAATGTATCGGGTGCTCAGGATTTCCAATAAAGCCTACTCACTTAGCCAGCGGGCAGCCAAAAAAGAACCGCCGCGACGTCGTTTGACTCCGTTGCAACGGTTTTTCGAGCATTTTCGCGCTGTCGAGGACGCAGACGCTCCTCATTTCTAGCGCTTACCGAGCAAGAAGGCGCTACTCTCC
>USJB01000205.1 GCA_900554905.1 uncultured Collinsella sp.
TTCCTT
Organism: uncultured Collinsella sp.; assembly: GCA_900554905.1. GTDB lineage: Bacteria > Actinomycetota > Coriobacteriia > Coriobacteriales > Coriobacteriaceae > Collinsella. Next base: position 7 of record USJB01000205.1, read on the forward strand.
GGACGCAGTAACCGTCAGGGTATTATTTCCCTCGTCTTGATTAAGGCCATCGGCTTTAATGGTGAAGGTGAAGGCGCCCAGCGTGTTGTAGCCTCCAAGGGTGTCGGTCTCCTTGACCGTGTAGGTACCAGCATCAAGGCCCTTGATATTAATCTCGCCGTTTCCATCGGTCGTGAAATTCCAGGGATCTTTGCCGAGGGAACCGTTCTCCTGGACATACTGAGTGCCAGCGCCCTCGTCGGCACCCGTGGCCTGGATGGTGAACTTTACGCCCTCGAGCTTGGTGGCCTCGTTAGCAGAGTCCTCCTTAACGAGCTTGAGCGCGTAAGTGTAGTCACGGACGGTATCGGGCACGGACTCGCCCTTGCCGTTGCTCATGGGATTGTTGAAGTAGATGAGCTTGACGCTGTTGGGATTACCCTCGCCGCCAACCACGACATTCTTCGCCTTCTCGTGGTCAAGCTTGGCGGTGTAGGTGACGACGACATGGGAATCCTTGGTAAGCGTCTTGCCCACGGACCGAGCAGCAGCCTTAAGATCCGTAAAGGAAACAGTCAGCACCTGCCCAGTTACAGCCCCGGACTCGTCCGTAGTATTCGTGACACTCGCGGTGTAGTTGTTGACCGCCGTCACGGTTTCGTCATCAATCTTAACGGTAATAGAATTCTCATCCGCGGTCAGACCAGCGGAGAGCTCGTCGTGGAACTCATAGTAGTAGGTGTTGAACGTATCGATGTTCGCAGCCACAGTACCGGTCAGCTGGTAGTACACGGGCTGATCCATCTGGGAGTCGCCCTTGTCAGCCCAGTCGCTGCGGAGCTTGTCATTCTTGACCTTCTTCGTAACCGTGGGAATGCCAGTCTTCTCGGTCACGGTTACTCCAGTACCACCTACGACGGCGAAAATCGGCGAGGTGCCCGTCTGTTTCTTGTTGGAATAGTCTTTATTCGTACCGATGGAGTTATCATCTGTCAGGAAGAGATAGTAGCCAGCGCTCTCAGGCGTAAAAGAATCACCAGCATTGAACGCCGTACCTGACGGCTGCTCATTTTTCTTTACAATGGCGGCTATTTTATTAAGCAAGTCTCCGTTCTTAACAACGAGTTCCCTGCCGCTTTCGGACACATAGGTGCCCAACCAATCAGCAACGTCCTGAGCAGAAGGAGTTTCGGAAAGCTTCTTACCATTACTAGCATCGCTACGGATATCAGCAATAATCTGGTCCTTGGTGGTTTGCGTTATGGTATCAGCCCAATCAACATCAGATGTGACTTTACCATTTTCGCCGTCGTGAACTTTTGCCTTGAAGATTTGGTACGGAACGAAACGCGTCTTAGCGGTGCCCTTGTTGTTCTAGCTCTGCTCGATGATGATGCCATTTGCCGGAGCCGTCACCGGATCATCAGCAAACGCCATGGTCACCGGGGCCATCACGCCGCCGAAGCTCAACGCTGCTGTGAGGCCGGCGGTTACTGCCAGGCGTGCGATGTTCTTGCTCATGCTCATCTTCTTTTCCTCTGCTTTCTGCTCGAATTCCATTTGATCTAAATCTGTCTGTGTCTTAGCATCTACTTCGCTACGTCTCGCCCCGCTCTCTGCGGGGCTGCCAGCTACTCTTTATGGCTGCCACCTCCCCGCTTGACCAAGAGCGCGACCACGATGAGCGCGGCTCCGGCGACCGCTGCGGCGGCCGCGGCGTACATTGCCATATCGCCAGTCGAGGGCATAAAGCCTCCGGTGGTAATGCTAGGGGGTGTGCCGGTGGGCGTGTTGATGAGCGACGCCTCCAGGCTGCCCGTCGACCCGTCCGCGCTGTCGGCGCGCAGGGGCGACTCGGCCGTGATGGTGAGTTTGGGCTTGGCGGCGGCCACCTGGTCGACGTCCAGGCCCTCGGCCTTGACCGTCACGGAGCGCGTACCCTCGAAGGCGGTGTAGCCCTTGGGCGCCTTGAGCTCGCGGACCTCCAGCTTGCCCGAGTCCACGCCCGAGACGGTCACGCGGCCGTCCTCGCCCGTGGTGACGGTGGCCTTGCCCTCTGCATCCCACGTGCCGTCGGCCGACAGTGTGCGACCGCGGTCGTCGGCGATGCTCAGGACCGCCCCAGCAAGCGGCTTGTCGCCGTCGCTGCCGCGCTTGGTGAGCGCGAGATCCCAGGTGTAGGCGCACGCATCGTCGCTCGGCGTGCGGGTGAAGCCGGCGTCGCCGGACTGGTCGGCAAAGGGAGAGCGCGGGTAGCGCAGGTAGACCTCGTTGGGGTTGCCCTTCGCGATGCCGTGGTTGCACGCGCCGTTGAGCGGCGCATCGTACACGGCGACCACGCGGGCGCCCGCGATGAAGGCGTCGGCCCCGCCGAGCGCGGCGATGAGGTCGCCGGTGCGCACGGTGAAGGTCTTGCCGTCGGCCGCTACCTTGGTGGCGCACTGGGCCGTGATATCGGTCCAGCCCTTCGTGGGCTCGGTGCCGGCGCGGCCGTCCCTGCCGGCCGAGACGGCGTCGAAGCCGCCGTCCGCGCCCGCCGCCGCGTAGACGCGCATGCTCGCGACCACCTTGGAGGGGTCGAGCCCCGCACTCATGGTGTCGACGAACCGCACCGTATAGGTGTCGTAAGCGGTGAGCCCGGCCGGGACCGTGGCAGAGAGGCGCCAGTACAGGTCGTCGGCGACCGTGGCGTCGGCGGCCTTCTGCCAGGCGGCGGCGCTGTCCTCCAGCACGTGCTTGGACACCTTGGGGGTCGCGGCCTTGGGCTTGACGCTGACGGCGCTGCCGCCCACCAGCGCCATGATCGGCGCGGTGCCGGCCTCGCCCTGGGCGATGGCATCGTCGTCGGCGACGATGAGCCAGTAGCCGCAGGGCAGCTCGGCCGTCGTGCCCGCGTTAAGGGCCACGGAAGTTGCGTCGGCATTGCAAATCGCGCGGGCAAGCTTTGCCGTCAGCGCGGTCGTCATATGCCCGTCGGCATTCATCCACTCGGCAGTCTCTTGCGCCGCCGATGCCGAGCCATCAAGCCCCGCATCATGAAGCACGGGAAGAACGGCTTGACGAACC
>USJB01000206.1 GCA_900554905.1 uncultured Collinsella sp.
CGCTACAAACGCCCCTAAGCGGCAATCTGACGTTCAATCGTCGGGCATGACCAGAAGGTCAATGCCCTCCTCTTTCACGTCACCTTGCTCGCTCTGGGTCGTTTTCGCTGACGCATGCTCAACCTGCGGCGCAATTCAATCCCAAGCAAAAAGGCCGAAGCACCAACGGAGCTTCGGCCTTTGTTTTGTCTGCAGCTTACAAGCGCAGTTTATCGATTCTCAATTGACCCGATGTTTTTGAGCTCGATGGAGATGAGGCCGTTGGGCTGACGAACTCGATGTATTCGGAGTTCGAACCCATCTCGGCCGGGAAGCTGATCTCGATGCCCGTGTCGGTACGGATCTTGTGATTGCGCACAGCTGCGCGCTCGACCTGTTTGCGCTCCACGGGCACGCGCTCGGGCACCTTCTCCTCGGTCAGTGCCGCGCGCACGCTCTCCTTGATAACCGGCTCGTCCTCAAAGACCTCATCGACGATATCCCAAGGGGGCAGTTCCTCGTCATCCTCAACTTTCTCGGCAACAGCAGCCTTAACCTTGGCGAGTGCTACAGCCGTGTTGGCACCGTGCTCCTCGGCGACTTCCTCGACCACACGCGTCACGGTGTCGATGACCTCCTTGCCCGATACCCCCGTGTCGCACTGCAGCAGGCCATCGGGAATGAGCATGCGATCCTCGCCGGCAATCTTGCGCTTCTTGTCCACGTAGCCGATCTCCATGGTACTCGCGCGCACGATGGCATAGCTCGGCACCTTTTGCGAGGGATTCGGCAGAATGGCGTAGTGGCGCGCAATGTCGTTGCGCACCTCGCCCTCTTCGCGACCCACCTCGTGCATAAAAGCCTGCTTGGAGCCCAGCAGCATCACGGCAAACCAGCGGGCATCCTCATCGTCATCAAAGTCCGCCACAAGCACGTCAGTGGACTCGGCTTTCTCGGCCTTGGTAAGTTCGGAAGAGATGAACTCCGCAATCTGCTGAGACAGATCCACGAACTCACGCTCACCAAAGAAATAGCCCTTGAGCTCGCCGCCGAATGCGGAGTTCTCGGCAAACGTGGCACGCTTGTTATCAGCCGAGGTACGAGCGCGCCGCAGGTGCGTGGTTACGAAATTACGCACGGTGCGGCTCTCGATATCGAGCTCGCGCTGGCTCATGACGTTGACGGCAGAGTCAAAGTCCAGGATATGCAGAATCGCGTGATTGATTTTCATATACGGCATTCCGTTCTAGATCGATTTCGGCACGAACCAGTATAGCGGTCGAGCCCGCCCCAGGCGCATCGAAGATTGGTGCATCGGGGACAGGTTGCTTTGCACCAATGGTTAGCGCAGGAGCTCGGACTGCCAAGCCTCGAGCTGTTCTGCCAAACTCTTGCCGGCGGCGGGCATGTCGATCTGGGGTCGTTTGGGCAGCAGTGCGCATTTAAGGATTGCCACGATGGTCTGTGAGACAAAGCGTCGCGTATCCTTGTCAAACCCTTGCGCAGCCTGGAGCATCACAGGCAGGCTCTCGCGCAGATTCCCAGCGATATCCGCAAACCGCTCAGCACCCGTAGCCTCAAGCACGGAGAACAACGCATCTACAAAACGCTCGCGCTCGTTAGGCGACACCGCAAGCAGCATCTCGCGAATGGAGCCATCAACGTATCGAGCACCGGCGGACAGGCGCTCACAGTACACGAAGTCGCGACCATCAACCACCCAGCTAAAGGGATTGTGCTGCAGCAGGCTGAACTCGGTGCTCTCAACGATGGCATAGTCCTCCTTTGTCTCGAACATCATGCCAAAGATCGACGACCGAGGTAGCGTCTTGTCGATTCGACCGGATAGATCGGCGAAGGCGTTGCCGCTCAGAAACTCCTCGACGAAGCCCGGACCATCATGGGAATACGCCCGTTCGATTCGCTCACGGGCGACATCGGGGCACATCGCCGCACCGTACACCGCAAGGTTTCCACCCTTGGAATGACCTCCGCACAAAAGCGGCCCGTCGATCGCATCCGCCGCCTCGTCCACATAACGCGCCGCGGATTCCTGGGCCGGCACAGGATACCGGAACGCCATGTTAAAGTCCTCTTTCCAGCCCACAATCGTGCTGTCGGTCCCCCGGAAGGCAAGATAGCTAAACCCCGCCGGAAATCGGAACGTCATGGCCGCAAACTGCTCCGTTGTCTCGGCATCACTCACGCTACGATAGCCGCAAACACGAACGCCACGGTAGCGAGGGCTTGCTGCCACAGCCTCCAACAGGGCACGACTCCCCTCCGGATCCCACAGGTCGCCAATCATGTCTTGGTAGCACTCGGCGCGCAGCAGCTCGCGCACATCAAGCCCCTGCCAGCCCTCAAGCTCTGGCATGTCCTGCGGCAGGCGCAAATACGACAACCACGCAAAGACCAGGCTATCCACCGCGCAGAACGGCCGCTCCTCAAACGGATCAAACGCCGTCTGGGCATAGGTCAAAAAATTAGGCGAATCCGACATGGCCCTCCCATCAACTATGGTGCATTGGGGTCAGGTTACTTTGCACCAAAAAGGCGCCCGGGCCGTGTGGACCCGGACGCCTTCATTGTAGCTTTTCGCTCTAGCGAGCTTGATTTAGCAGGAGAAGTCGACGCTGTCGATGATGTCCTTGAGGGCCTTGGCGGAGGCGGTGAGCTCATGCTGCTCGTCATCGTTCAGCGGCACGGGGACGCGGCAGACGACGCCGTCGCGGCCAACGACCGTCGGCATGGAGATAGCCAGATCGGACAGGCCATACTCGCCCACCATGAGCGAGGAAACGGGCAGAACGGTCTGCTCATCGCGCATGACAGCGGTGCAGATGCGCTTGACGGCCATGGCGACGCCGTAGTAGGTGGCGTGCTTCTTCTCGATGATGGTGTAGGCGGAGTTCTTGACGTCCTCGGCGATACGCTTCTCAGCAGCCTCATGCTCCAGGTGGCCGTGAAGCTCACAGAAGGTGTTCAGCGGAACGCCGGCAACCTGAGCGCTGGACCAAGCGACGAACTCGGAGTCACCGTGCTCGCCCATGACGTAGGCCTGGACAT
>USJB01000207.1 GCA_900554905.1 uncultured Collinsella sp.
GTTGCGCCGTCACTGTTTTTGAGCAGCGGCCCGAGATCGGCGGCGTGCTGGAGTACGGTATCCCCGAGTTCCGTCTGCCGCGTTCGCTCGTGCAAAAGTACCGCCACGTGATGTGCTCGCTCGGCGTGCGCGTTCGCCCCTCGACCACCATCGGCGGTGCGCTCCACATCGACGACCTGCTGCGCGACGGCTACGATGCGGTTTTTGTTGGTACCGGTACCTGGCGTGCCCGCAAACTGGGCATTCCCGGCGAGTCGCGCGGCAACGTGCTGTTTGGTATCGATTACCTGGTCGATCCCTCGAGCGTGGCGATCGGGCAGAACGTGGCGGTCATCGGTGCCGGTAATGTGGCCATGGATGTGGCCCGCACGGCGCTGCGTTCGGGTGCTCGCAAGGTCACTGTGTATGCACGCTCGCGCCATATCTCGGCCATCGACGACGAGGTCGAGCTGACCGAGCTTGACGGTGCCGAGATTGTGTGCGGCAAGGCGATCTGCGCCATCGATGATAACGGTCCGGTGTTCGAGACGGCTATCTTTGACGAGGACAACAATGTGGTGGGCTACGAGAAAGAGCTCGACCATGTGTCCGCCGACACAGTTGTGATCGCGGCTTCGCAGGTGCCCAAGGACAAGCTTGTGCTCACGACGGGTGGCTTGGAGACCGACCATTGCGGCCTTCTTTCGGTCGATGAGTGCGGAATGACCACGGTGCCAGGCGTCTTTGCCGCCGGCGACGTGGTTAACGGCCCGCTGACGGTTGTTCACGCCGTAGCCGGCGCCAAGCTCGCCGTCGAAGGCATGACCAGCTACCTGGGCCTCTAACTCCATCCCGCCCATCAGTTGCGGTGAAATACGGACTGTTTTGGCTGCCAAAGGCCTTATCTACTCCGTATTCCACCGCAACTTTTTGTGGGGATCGGATTAAAGGCGGGGGAGTGCGAGCGAGTACGGACGCGGCGGTTGCTGATACGATAGGTACGTCTGCAAGTGCCGCCGAGCGGCTCAAACGAAAGGAAGCCTGTATGGAGTCATCCGCCTACCCGATGCTCTTTAGCCCGATCAAGGTCGGTACGACCGAGGTCAAGAACCGCGTCTTTATGCCGCCGGTGTCCACCAACCTGGCCGATCATGGCTATGTGACCGACGACTTGGTCGATCATTACCGTGCCCGCGCCAAGGGCGGCGTGGGCCTCATCATTACCGAGGTCGTGACGGTCGAGCCCACCTATACCTATCTGCCGGGTGACATGTGCTGCTACGACGACACGTTTATCCCTGGCTGGGAAAAACTCGCCGCGGCCGTCCACGAGTATGGCTGCAAGATTATGCCGCAGCTCTTCCACCCCGCCTACATGGCCTTTAACATTCCGGGCACGCCGCGCCTGATCGCTCCGTCCTTTGTGGGCCCGTCCTATGCCCGCGAGGCGCCGCGCCCCATCACGGTCGATGAGATTCACGAGCTCACGCATCAGTTTGGCGACGCTGCCGTGCGTATGCAGAAGGCCGGTGTCGATGGCGTCGAGGTCCATGCGGCGCACGCCCACGGCATGCTCGGCGGTTTCTTGACCCCGCTCTATAACAAGCGTACCGATGAGTACGGCGGCTCGCTCGACGCCCGCATGCGCTTCTTGCTCGAGGTCATCGCCGAGATTCGCGAGCGCTGCGGCAAGGACTTCATCATCGACGTCCGTATCTCGGGCGACGAGTACACCGATGGCGGCCTGACCCTCAACGACATGATCTACGTCTCGCGTCGCCTGGAGAAGGCCGGCGTCGACATGATTCATGTGTCGGGCGGCACCACCATCAAGCGCGGCTCCGCGATTCCCGCCGCCGGTACGCAGCAGGCCTCGCATGCCGCCTGCTCGCGCGAGATCAAGAAGCACGTCAACATTCCCGTCGCCACCGTCGGACGTATCAACGAGGCCTGGATCGCCGAGGAGCTGATCGAGGACGGCGCTGCCGACATCTGCATGATGGGCCGCGCCAATCTGTGCGATGCCGAGTTCTGCAATAAGGCCGCTGCCGGCAACGCCGACGACATCCGCCCCTGCATCGGTTGCCTGCGCTGCCTGAACGGCATCATGTTCGGCAAGCGCATCTCCTGCACCGTCAACCCGGACGTGGAGCGCGACGAGGCTGGCTACGAGCCTGCCGCCGAGGTCAAGAACGTGCTGGTTGTGGGTGCCGGTCCTGCGGGTATGGAGGCGGCCTACATTGCCGCCAAGCGCGGCCACAACGTGGTGCTCGTGGACAAGCAGGACGAATCGGGCGGCGAGATGCGCATCGCGGCCGTTCCGCCGGCAAAGCAGGAGCTCACCCGCGTGATCAAGTACCAGTATCGCCGCCTGGCCGAGGCGGGCGTGAAGTGCATATTTGGCACCGAGCTTACTGCCGAGGACATTCAGCGTGACTACGCGGGTTACGAAGTTGTCCTGGCTTATGGCGCCGAGCCCATCGCTCCGGCCTTCATGCAGGGCTTTAAGCAGGTTATGACGGCCGACGACCTGCTGGGCGGCAAGGCTTTCCCGGGTAAGAAGATCGTCATCGTGGGCGGCGGCACCGTCGGTTGCGAGACGGCAGATTACCTGGCCCCGCTGGTCAACGACCTGTCGCCGGCCAATCGCGATGTCACCGTTATCGAGATGACCAAGACGCTCGCCGCCAACGAGGGCGGTGCCGGTCGCGCGGTGCTCATCACGCGCATGCTCTCCAAGGGCGTTCACGTGCTGACCGAGGCCAAGGTGACCGAGATTACCGAGGATGCCATCAGCTACGAGAAGGATGGCGAGGTCCACACCATCGCCGATGCCGATACACTGGTGCTTGCCATAGGTTATCGTCCCAATACCAAGTTGGCCGACGACCTTGCCGCTGCCGGCGTTGCCACCCACGTGTTGGGTGACGCCAACAAGTGCGGCAACATCCGCGATGCCATCGGCGATGGCTACAAGGTTGCCTGCGAGCTCTAGTCGCTCCCTTGGTGCATGGGAGTCAGGTTAGTTTGCACCAAGTTGATGCATGTAAACCTGATTCCATTGC
>USJB01000208.1 GCA_900554905.1 uncultured Collinsella sp.
CCGTCGAGGGGCCGCCCAAGCCGGCGCACAATGGAATGCGCTTCTCAATCGTCACGCAGATGTTTGCCTCGCGACCATAATGCTCGGCCATAGCAATCGCAGCCCGATACGCCGTATTCTTTTGCATGGGAAAATCTGATGCTGGAACCGTCTGGACAGTCAGCGCCTGCGCCGGCGTGACCGTCACGGTATCGGAAAGACTGACGGCTGCCATCAGGGAATCGACCCTGTGGTAGCCGCGGTCATCGCGCTCGGTATGAACCCCCAGGTAGAGGTTAATCTTTGCCGGCGCGGAAAGGGTCAGGGACCAATCGGTCACCGCTAGTGCTCCTCGAGCTGATTGCCGAGCGGGGTAAAAATGTGCTCGCCGCTCTCGGGGTCGAACAGCTCGACCTGACCGGTGAGGACATCGATGTACTGGTAGGACTGACGCGACTTGCGGCCACGGCGCTCGTCGACCTCGACGATAAAGACTGCCGGATGGACGCTCTTGATGGTGCCCATGCGTTCGACGACGCGGGTGCGGCCCATGTTGGCCTTCACCTTAACGCGATCGCCCACCATATCGGTCAGCTTCTCGTGGATGTCGTCGACGTGATTGACTTCCATCTCTTCCATGAACAGGGCCTCCAGAAGGTGCAATTCAAAAAGGGGATAATACCCCTAAGATAGACAAAACTCTAATACTATAGCACCCTGCTGCCGTCATACGCAAGTAGCTTAAAAAGCCCGGTCCCAAATTGACTACTTACAGACTATCGGTGTCCAAGACGATGGTGAACGGACCGTCGTTGACAAGATCGACTTTCATATCGGCGCCGAAGATGCCATGTGCTACTTGCTCGACGTCCTCGCGCACAAGCGTCAAGAAGTACTCGTAGAGCTCGTTGGCGACATCGGGGGCGCCAGCATCCGTAAACGATGGACGGCGGCCGTGACGGCAATCGGCGAACAGCGTGAACTGCGACACCACGAGAACCTCGCCGTCGACATCGGCAAGTGCCAGGTTGGTCTTGCCGTTCTCGTCCTCGTTAATGCGCAAGCCCCGGAGCTTGCCCCACAGCTTATCGGCCTCGGCGCACGTGTCGTCGTGGCCAACGCCCAGTAGCACCAGATAGCCGCGCCCAATTTTGCCCACGCACTCGCCGTCGACCGTCACGCCGGCGTTGAGCACGCGCTGCACCACCGCACGCACGGTCTACTCCTCGCCCGTCAGCTTGGCGGACAGATGCTCGAGCGCGTGGAAACGATGGCTGATGGCGTTCTTCTCGTCCGCCGTCAGCTCGGCCATGGTCTTGCCCGGCGTGTCGACCGGCAGGAACAACGGGTCGTAGCCAAAGCCGTGATCGCCGCGGCCCTCGTGTGCGATAGTGCCCTCGCAGGCGCCCTCACCATAGGTGACCAAACCGTCCGTGTCGATGAGCGCAACGACGCTCATAAAGCGCGCGGTGCGATCCTCGTCGGCCACGCCTTCCAGGTTAACGAGCAGCTTGGCGTTGTTGGCGGCATCGTCGCCGTGCACGCCCGCATAGCGCGCGCTATACACGCCCGGCTCGCCGTCCAGGGCATCAACGACCAAGCCCGAATCGTCGGCAATGGCCATGAGCCCCGTCTCTTCGACCGCGGCTTGGGCCTTGATGATGGCGTTCTCCAAAAACGTCGTGCCGTTTTCCTCGGGGTCCTCAAAATCGCCCAGCTGGCCGAGCGCCACAAAGCGCACCTCGGGCATGACCTTGCCCAAAATGGCCTCGATCTCGGTGAGCTTATGAGCGTTTCCAGTTGCCACGACGATGGTCGCCGCCGGGTCAAGGGTGTCGATGTCAATCTTCTCAAGTGCCATGACTGGCCTCCTTGTCTCTATATCAATGCCGCGCCGAGGGCAACGAGGGCCTCCGCCTCTCCCCTCTCAATCAACGGCAGTCTTGTGTCTAGACGTCTCCGCAAATAAAACCTACCAAAATAAACCTGTCCCTTTTTGGCAGGTTAGGCGAGGGCTTGGCGCTGAAGCTCGATGAGCTCGGCGATACCCTTGTCGCCCAGGTCGAGCAGAGCGTTGAGGCGTTTGCGGTCGAAGGGCGCCTGCTCGCCAGTGCCCTGAAGCTCGATCATCTCACCGGTATCGGTGGCGACAAGGTTCATGTCGACCTCGGCATGGCTGTCCTCGGAATAATCGAGGTCAAGCAGCGTATTGCCGTCGACAACGCCCATGGAAATCGCGGCGACCTGGCCCGTGAGCGGAATGCGCTCGAGCTTACCCGCCTCGACCCACATGGCAAGGGCGTCGTGCAGCGCCACCCAGGCGCCGGTAATGCTCGCCGTTCGCGTGCCGCCGTCTGCCTGAATCACGTCGCAGTCGACGGTGACGGTGTACTCGCCGAGCGCCTTCATGTTGACGACGGTACGCAGGCTACGGCCGATCAGACGCTCAATCTCCATGGAGCGACCCTTGCGGTTGGCGTGCTCGCGCTTGCAGCGCTTGCCGGTCGACGCCGGCAGCATGGCGTATTCCGCGGTCACCCAGCCGGCCTTAGCTCCTTTTCGCCAGCCCGGCACGCCCTCCTCGATAGTGGCGGCACACAGCACGCGCGTGTCGCCGAACTCGGCCAAACACGAGCCGTGGGCGTGCTTCATGACACCACGGGTGAGCTTAACGGGGCGCAACTCGTTGGCGGCGCGACCGTTGGCGCGGTTGACCTGCATGTACTCCATAGAAATATCCTTTCGGCAAAAGATGTGGCGAAGGCTTTGGCGGCTGCCTTACATCTATTTCAGCTCATCGATATCGATGTGTTCGATGCTCTTGAGCGGCTGACCAAAGATAAAGCTGCCCGCCACCGCAAACTCGGCAATGTTATCGGCCGTCGTCGCAAAACGATGCTGCGGCTCGGCGGCGTCGCCCGCCAGCTGCTCGCGGCGCGTGAGGATATCGGTCAGCTCGCGCGTGGTCTCCTCGGCGGAACTCACGACGCGCACCCCAGGCCCCAGCGCATGCCGGATAGGTCCCACCAACAGCGGAAAATGCGTACAGCCGA
>USJB01000209.1 GCA_900554905.1 uncultured Collinsella sp.
ATACGAACCACGCGCGAGCGCTCCAAGCCCTTTTCCTGCAGTAGCTGCTTCAGGTAGTTCGAAAGCGACGGGGTGGCAAAGTCGTGTTCTTTGATATAGCCATCGATGTTTGGCGCGTCGAGAAGCTCATTGAGTAACTCGTCAGTCAGCTTTTTATCGGGCATACGACTTCACCTCCCCCAGTGCATGCAACATGCTAGAAACCGCTTACGTCCGAACGCTCCCAGCTAGCAACCTGGTCGGGAGACACCGTACCCAGCGCCTCGAACTTCCAGGAGCCGCCCGCCTTCAGATGATTGGTGTTTGCAAGAGCCGTTCCAACCTGGTTGCCATCGGCATCATACAGAACATATTCAATCTGAATGTAGCTCTTTTCCTTATCCGTGTTATTGGTCAGCGTGCCCGTGATCTTATAGGTAAACTGATTGGAAGTGTCTTCAGCCTCGTCAGCAATGGTATACGGTTCTTGCGGTTCTTTTTGCTCCTCAGCCTGCCGTGTCGTCTCGGCAGGTTTTGCCGAATCGCTCGCAGACGAATCGGTTGAATTGCCACCCATAGAGCCCACGGCACCGACAATAACCAGCACCACGATGATGCCTAGGACAATCTTGCCGATCGGCTTCTTTCCCTCTTTTGCCATTATTCATCCTTCCTACGATCCGGCTACCGTGCCGGCACACAGCACATCGTAGGAAGGATTGAACTTGAATTCATTAGCTGAGAGCTAAGGCTGCGGTAAACGACCAATGCAGTTATCCAAACGCCGAGCAAACGCACTGCGCGCGACCGTCTGCTGGCAGTGCATCAACCCACCGTGACGGATTCCCCGGTAAAGGCACTGATCATCAACAGGACAAAGAAAACAAGGTAGCTGGCACTCAGCAGGTACGCAATGATCAGAAAGACGACCCAGCCGACATTGGTTTTACCGTCGGCACGGCGTTGCTCACGATTGCGGCAGAGCCAAATCGTCACGCCGATGGCAGTGATAAACAGCACGAGCGCCGCCGCGGCAAGCCCGGCAAGCGCAAACATCACGCCAATGCTCACAGCAATAACCGGAAGCAGCAGCAAACCGCACCCGCATCCACCCGGACTATATACGGCAGACTGTCGGCGTCGTTCCATCGTCACTCCATCACAAGCAATCGTTTGTAGACATCGAGGCCTTTGAGAAGAATCTCCTCGTCAAAGAGCATGGTATCGGTATGCAGAGCGCTCATCGCATAGGCTGGGCAGTCATCAGCGTCGATCGGGTTTTCTTGTCCTTCTGGCACGCCCGTGCCCAGCAAGAAGAACACGCCCGGCAGATGGCGCTGATAGAAAGCAAAGTCCTCGGCAATTAACAGCGGCTCGTCCACAAGTTGCAACTCGGGCAAGGCAGGCGCAATGTGGGCAAACAACTCGGGGTCGTTATCGACTGGCGGATAGCCCTCGGCAAAGTCGAGATCGTACGTACAGCCCGTTGCGGTGCACGCCTCGTCGAGCGCACGGCGTACGCCCTCGCGCGCACGGTCGAACATGGCGTCCGTAAACACACGCAAGCTACCGGCAACATGGGCCTCCCCCGCCACCGCATTGCAGACGGTGCCGGCCTGCAGCAGGCCGAAATTACCAATGCAGGGCTCGTCGGCACCCAACTCGTCCATGAGCTCGCGCTCGGAAACTAAGAACTTGGCCGCTGCCAGCGCGGCATCGTGCGATTCCTCGACTGGAACGCCGTAGGTCTTGGCGATATGGATGCTCGTGCCATGGATATGAATGTGCGTCTCGCTCGAGCGCGCCAGCAGCGGACCGGGACAGCTCGCCAGCGTACCGGCAGGAAGATCGGGCCACACGTGAAAGCCAAAGATGCGGTCGACCCCGTAGCGCTCGAACACGCCGCTCTCGCATACCGTCTTAGCGCCACCGGTTGTTTCCTCGGCCGGCTGGAACACAAAAAGCACGTTGCGCTTAATAACGCCCGGCTGCTCACGAATCGTACGGTCGACAAAAGTTGCCGCCGCGAGGGCCATAGCCATGTGCCCGTCGTGGCCGCACGCGTGCATCTTGCCGGGATGCGTCGAGGCAAAAGCGGCGCCCGTCGTCTCCGCAATAGGCAACGCATCCATATCGGCACGAATCGCCGTGGCATGCGAGGCACCCGTGCCAGCGTCGAAGAAAGCGCACACGCAACTAGGGCACGGATGGATCACCTCGCAGGCAAGCGGAGCGAGCACGCCCTCGATATAGGCGATAGTTTGCGGAAGATCGAAGTCGAGCTCCGGAATGCGATGCAGGTCGCGACGATAGCGACGGAGTTCTTGGAGCTCGGTCATGGGGATTCCTTTCATGGGGCAACTCAGTTGTCACCTATTGTGACGCAGGATTGTGGCGCCCTCGTTTCTAGCATGATGCTGCATTTTTTAAACGTTATATACGAATACTCTTGTTTGGTAAAGTGCAACGTGGTAGGGTCTTTACCACTTGATAGAGGCGCGGGCACGAAGAGCCGCGGGCGAGTCGGCAGACTTTGACCCCGCGGGGAGGCGAAACCCGCCGAACTGGGTTTTTCGGGCACGAACAGCCTGGTGGGCCTGCGGGAAACACTCGCAGGACTGTCTGCAGCAATGCGGGAGCGCTATCCGGACATTGGGTCCACGCTATGCGGATTCGATGCGCAGATGGCGCCGTCTGGATAGCGAGGTTTACGGGACATGGCATTGACCCCCAACGAGGCATATGCGGCTAAGCAGCCGTTTGTGGACAAGAAGACGCTCGAGCATATCGTCGAGCAGTTCCCCACGCCGTTTCATCTATACGACGAGGCGGGTATCCGCCGCAACATGCAAGAAGTGCGCGACGCCTTTGCGTGGAACCCGGGGTTTAAGGAGTACTTTGCCGTCAAGGCCAACCCCAACCCGGCCCTTATCTCAATTCTCAACGAATACGGCTGCGGCTGCGATTGCTCGAGCTATACCGAGCTCATGATCGCCCGCTCGCTGGGCATCACCGGCCATGACATCATGTTCTCGTCAAATGATA
>USJB01000210.1 GCA_900554905.1 uncultured Collinsella sp.
CGGGCGGGTGTTTGACGCATGGCGTCGACCCCGCCCGTTTCTATTTTCGATAGGAGTACCCATGATTAAGAATGAGAACGTCGATGGCGAGCCCGCCTACGACGAGACGTACCGCCGCGGCCCCGTGGTCATGCGCGGCCCCATGATTCCTAAGGACAATACGTACGCCAACCTGCTGGCGCCCGAGGATTCAACCGACTGGTTGCATGCCGATCCGTGGCGTGTACTGCGCATCCAGGCCGAGTTTGTCGATGGTTTTGGCGCACTTGCCGAGTTAGGGCCTGCGGTGACCATCTTCGGTAGTGCCCGTACGCCCAAGACCGATCCGCTCTACAAGGCGGCGCGCACGGTCGGCCGTAAGATTGCCCAGCGCGGCGTGGCGGTTATCACCGGTGGCGGCCCCGGCATCATGGAGGCGGCCAACAGGGGAGCGGCGAGCGCCAACGGCAAGTCGGTCGGCTTGGGTATCGAGCTCCCGCATGAACATGGGCTCAACAAATACGTGAACCTCGGCATGGACTTCCGTTACTTCTTTGTGCGCAAGACTATGTTCGTCAAATACAGCTCGGGTGCCATCGTGTTTCCCGGTGGTTTTGGCACGCTCGACGAGATGTTTGAGGTACTCACGCTGGTGCAGACGCACAAGGTCAAGCGCATGCCGCTCGTTTTGGTGGGCACCGAGTACTGGCAGGGCCTGTTCGACTGGCTCAACGGCCCGGTGATGGAAGCCGGTATGATCAGCCCGCTCGATCCGGAGCTGGTGCACATCACCGACGACCTCAACGAGGCCGTCGACATTGCGCTCAGCGGGTTGATGTAGGGCGAGCGTGCCTGTTGTTGTAGTAATGAGAACGGCAGATTGATGTTATTTAACATCAATCTGCCATCTAAACTGGGTATACTGATGCAAAAGACGAGGGCGAGGAGGTCGCAAATGTCTACAGCAACAGTTAAGCCTACGACGGTTCGCCTCGAAGAGGGGCTCAAGGAGCAGGCGACTGAGTTCTTGGATTCGGTCGGCCTCAGCCTCAATTCCTATCTCAATCTTGCCGTTCGGCAGCTGGTAAATCAACGAAAGATTCCTTTTGAGATTGTAGGAAGGGCGGAGGTGCCCAACGAGGCGACGAGGCGTGCCATGGTGATCGCCGAGGCTCATGAGTTGGGGATTTTGCCGGACGATAGCCCGTCATTCAATAACGCTGATGAGCTTATGTCATTCCTCGATGAGGAATAGCGATGTTCGAGATTAAAGTCGAGGCTCAATTTAAGGTGGACTACAAACGAACGATGCGCATGCATCCGCAGCTAAAAAGTGAGTTTAAAGCGGCGGTTGCAGAGCTTGTGGCTCATGGGTCACTTCCGGCGGAGTATGGCGCCCACGAGCTCTCAAACCCGGGCGGAAACTACAACGGCCACATCGATTTCCACCTATCCGATGGTTTGGTCGATGTGGTCGTTCTGTACTTGCCGCATAAGACTAATCCTGTGATCCGACTGGTCAGAATGGGCTCGCATGAGGAACTGTTTCAGGGTCCGCTGGGCTGATTGCCGATTTCTAAGTTGCGGTGGAATAGGGATTGATTTGCGGCTGATAAGCCAAAAACAGTCCCTATTTCACCGCAAGTGGTATGGGTGGCCCTAGTGGATGGGCTGATAGCGGGGGCAGTAGCTGATGGCGATGGCGTCGACGCCTACGTGGGTGGCGATGGTGCAGCCGATGGGGCCGGTGCCGGCGTCTACGTAGTCCTGGCCCGCGAGCGCCTCGTTGACAAGTTCCTGCTCCTCGGCAGCACCGGTCGTGAGCACGCGAACGCTTGAGCCCGGGTGCTCGGTCAAAAACTCGAGGCAGTCAGCCATGGTGTTCGCAACGATGCGCTTGGCTCCGCGGCCCTTCTTGACGGCCTTGATCTCGCCCGATTTCCACTCCGGCGAGACGGCCAGGCGAATATTGAGCATTTGGGTGAGCTGGCCGGCGAGTTTAGGTGCGCGGCCGTTCTTGACCAGGTTCTCGAGCGTTCGGGGAATCAGCAACAGGTGTGCGTCGGGCAGCGTCGCGCGGATCTGCGCCTCGGTCTCGTCCAGGCTGCGACCGTCCTCGCGCATGGCCAGCGCGTACTCCACCAGCAGGCCCTCGGCACCCGAGCCGGTGCGTGAGTCGATGCAGCGCACGTCGAGTTCGTGCGTTTCGGCCGTCAGGCTGGCGTTGGCATAGCAGGCGGACCACTCGCTGCACAGTGAGATAAAGATGGCGCTATCATGGCCGTCGGCGAGCACGCGGTCAAAGAGTGCCTTGAACTCGCCGGCGCTCGGCTGCGAGGTGTGCGGCAACTGCTCGGAGCCAGCCATGCGGGCGACGTATTCCTCGGCGGTAATCTGTACCTGGTCGAGCAGGTCCTCACTCTCGATAATCACATGCAGCGGAATCACGTAAATGCCGAGCTCTTGGGCACGGGCGGGGGAGATGTCCGACGTGGAGTCGGTTATGATGGCAAAAGACATAATTGCACCTTTCGTTGGGGCGCTTGCGCGCCGCCTTCTGAGAGCAAAGTGCGACAAGTATAGTAGAGTCGTTCCACATTACTAGGTTCAATTGTTGAATAGTCAACAGTTTGAAGTGTCGGTGTGGAAATCGTCAACTGGGGAAGAGGAATGCCGATGGAGGCGTTGGAGATAGGCAAACGGCCGGTCGTGTTGTTCGATTTTGACGGCACGGTGGCGGATACGGGCCGGGCGGTAATGACCTCGACGCGCAAGACGCTGGCTGCGCGCGGGTTTTCGGAGGCGCAGATGGGTGATTTGCGCCGTATGATCGGGCCTCCGCTGTGGAAGAGCTTCCACGACTTTTACGGCTTCTCGCGCGAGGAGTCGCTGGTGGTGGCCGACGAGTACCGTGCCTTTTTTGATGAGTTAGGACCGGAGGAGTATCCCGTGTTCGACGGGATCCCCGAGTTGCTCGACGGGCTGGCCGCCCAGGGCAAGCGTGTGGCCGTGGCGACGTCGCGCATGGAGGCAAAGTGCATTG
>USJB01000211.1 GCA_900554905.1 uncultured Collinsella sp.
CACGCTGTCCCGCGTGTGGGCATCATCTCGCTGGGCACGGAACTGGTCGCACCGAGCAAGGTACCGGCGCGTGGTCAGATTCGCGATTCCAACTCCTCGGCGCTGATGGCCGAGGCACTCGATGCCGGCGCCGAGCCCGTGTTCTACGGCATCGCGCCCGATGATGAGCAGGCGATTGCCGAGCTGGTGCATCGTGCCGTGCAGGAGTGCGATTTTGTCATTACGAGCGGTGGCGCCTCGGCGGGCGATTACGACTATGTGACGGCGCTCGTCCGGCGCGAGGGCGAGGTGCTGTTTGACCGCATTTCGATGCGTCCGGGCAAGGCCATCACGTTTGGCTTGCTCGGGGGTAAGCCCTACCTGGGGCTTTCGGGCAATCCGGCCGCGGCGTATGTGGGCTTTGAGATGCTCGCGCGCCCAGCGATTCGCAAGATGCGTGGTTTTGCCGAGGGGGCGCGCCCCGTGCAGCGAGCGGTTCTTACCCACGGTGTGAAAAAGCGCCAGGACCGACGCTTCTTCGATCGCGCCACGGTTTTGCGCGACCCCGAGACCGGTGAGCTGTTGGTGACCGAGGCCAAGACGCAGAATTCGGCGCTGCTCGGCACGATGCAGCGGGCCAACTGTCTACTGCGTATTGACGAAGGACCGTGCGACCTCAAGGCGGGCGACGTCGTGGATGTCGTGCGTGTCGACCTGCCCGAGGGAACGGTGTTGTAGGAGGAAGACTATGGAGTTGAAGATATCGATCGTGACGTGCTCGGACACGCGCGATCTTGCGCAGGACGAGGCCGGAGCCGCACTCGAGGAACTTATCGAGGCGCAGGGCTGGACGGTCGCCTCACATGTGGTCGTGCGCGACGACGTCAGCGAGATCGGTGATGCCATTGTGGAAGCCGCCGATGAGTGCCACGCCAATGTCGTGCTCACCTGCGGCGGCACGGGGCTTTCGATGCGCGATGTGACGCCCGAGGCGACGCGTGCCGTCTGCGACCGCGATGTGCCGGGTATTGCAGAGGCGATTCGCGCGTATTCGATGACCAAGACGCGCCGCGCCATGCTCTCGCGCGCTATTTGCATGCAACGAGGTCATACACTTGTCGTAAACTTTCCCGGTTCTACGAAGGCCGCCCGCGAAAGCTGGGAGGCCATAGCAGACCAGCTGGAGCATGCGGCTCAGATGACAGCGGGCGGCGGACATACCAACTAAGCGGTTTACCTGCGGCGGGGCGACCTGAACGGCTGCTCCGCCTTTGTTTTCCGCCGAAGCGACGCCGAGGGGTACGGTACCTCGAAACTATATTCTCTAGCGAGAATAATTTCTCACTACCATTATTCGCACGGAAGTATAATCTGATTGCAGATTAAAGCCTGCGGCGGGGTGCCCGGGCATAGCGTTCGAAAGGGTTGAACATGTTCGATATGGTTTCTCGCCGCGGATTCGTCTCGCTTTCTGCTGTCGCCGCTGCCGGCCTTGGTCTTGCCGGCTGCTCGGGCGGCAAGACGTCCGAGCCGGCCGGATCCGATGCCGGTTCTGCTAAGGCATCTTCCAAGAAAGCTGTCGAGCTGCAGGTCTTTGCCGCCAACTCGCTCGAGAAGGCTCTGCCCGAGGTTCAGGAGCTTTACACCGACCAGACCGGCACCACCTTCGCAGACACGCAGTTCAAAGCGTCCGGCGACCTTGTCGAGCAGATGCGTGCCGGCGCCACGGTCGACGTGCTCATCACCGCTTCCAAGGGCACCATGGATGACGCTGAGGCCGCCGAGCTCGTCGACGCCGACACGCGTGAGGACATGTTCGTCAACGACCTTGTGATCATTCGCGCCGAGGGCTCCGACACCAAGGTCGAGGCCATCGCCGACGTTGCGAATCTGGACGGCAAGATCGCCATTGGCGACGCTAAGACTGTTCCCGCCGGCAAGTACGCCAACCAGGCGCTGGCTTCTGCGGGCCTTTATACCGGCACTGAGGGCGACGACGGCGAGTATGCGCCCGAGATTGCCGACAAGGTGGCCCTGGCCGACAAGGTGGGCACCGCTGCCGCCTACGTCTCTACGGGCGACTGCGTGGCCGGTTTTGTCTACAGCTCCGATATCTTCCGCTACGACGGCATCGAGGAGGCCTTCGTGTGTCCCGAGGATTCGCACAAGCCCATCGTGTATCCGGGCGCCGTCGCCGATGACTCCGAACATGCCGACGAGGCCAAGGCGTTTATCGACTTTTGCCTGTCCAACAAGAAGGCTCAGAAGATTTGGGCCAAGTACGGCTTTGAGCTTTCCGAGTAGTGCGGCTTGGCGCGATAATTCCATCGTTTTGTGTTTCACTCCGTCCTTGTATTCGCTTGGAGCTTTTCGTGCTTAATAGATTCCGCATGCTTGTCGCCTGTGCTTTGACCTTCGCGCTTTGCTGGGTGCCGGGATTTGCGTTTGCTGGGGACGCTGAAGACGGGGCCCAGGCTGCTGCGACCGCTCATGGGCTTTCCTATGGGATCGAGGGTTTTGAGCGGTTGGCCAAGGGGACCGCTCGTGCCATGGAAGGCCAGCCTGAGGGCTACCGGTTTCCCGTTGACGAGGACGTGGACCTTGTAGTGGCGCCTGCTGCCGATCGCGTTGTGGTGTGGATATCGCCCAAGGCGATCGAGAAGTATGGATTTGATCCGCAGGACAATGAGTGCGTATCGGGTCTCAAGGCCCTCGTCTGTGAGCTCGACAGCGCAAACTGCATGGGAGGTGCGCAGCTAGAGGACGTGGATCTTCCTTGGTATGTTACGGCGGAAACAACGTTTGATGCCGGCGGGTATACCTATGGCTTTGACGAGCGCGGTGCGGATGGGGACCGCTATGTGGTGATTGCATCAGCCTCGGGTGATGCCAAGGGCGGCGCGCGTTGGCTTGATAGCGCTCAAATGGTAGAAGCGTCGTCTGTCGTGTTGCGGGATGAGCGGGGGCCCTTGACCTCTCTGGCCTCCTTTTTGGGCGACATC
>USJB01000212.1 GCA_900554905.1 uncultured Collinsella sp.
CTTCTTGGCCGCACGCAGGGAATCGGCCTGAGCCTTACCGCGGCCCTCGGCAAGCGCCTCGGCGAAGTTCGAGAACAGGTCGGTGAGCCACAGGATGACCGCGATGGCGACCACATAGTAGGTGGGCACACCCGCGTCCTGCACACCGAAGATGGAAGCGACGGCCAGGACGGAGGTCATGACGGCGGAAAGCCACACCAGGAACATGACCGGGTTTTGAATCTGGACGCGAGGATCCAGTTTGGCAAACGAGTCGCGGACCGCGCGGCCCATCATGTCTTTTTGCATAGCCATAAATCTGCGCCCTCCTTTACGCAATCATCTGGAAGAACTCGGCAACGGGGCCAAGCGCCAGAGCCGGGAAGAAACTCAGGGCACGAGCAGGAATACGAACATGCCGTTGGTGGTAGACAGGGTACCGGCGCTCTCGGCGACCTTACCCTTCTTGGCCAGCGAGCCGGCGATAGCCAGCGTACCGATGATGGGCATGAAGCGGGCGAACAGCATCTCGAGGCCGAGCATGACGTTGATCCAGGGAATGTTGCAGTTCATGCCTGCAAACGCCGATCCGTTGTTGCCGCCGCATGAGGTGAAGGCATACAGCGCCTCGGAGAAGCCGTGCGCGCCACCATTGTTGAGCTGGTCGGCAAGACCGGGCACCATGCAGGCGATGGCCGAGCACACCAGAATGGCAAACGGAGTTGCCAAGCACAGGACAACTGCCCAGCGCATCTCGCCCGGCTCGATCTTCTTGCCCAGGAACTCAGGCGTGCGTCCGACCATGAGGCCGGCGATGAACACTGTGAGGATGGCGAAGCCGATCATGCCGTACAGGCCGCAGCCCACGCCGCCGAAGACGACCTCGCCCAGAGCAATCTGGAGCATCTGGATAAAACCGCCCAGCGGAGTGTAGGAGTCGTGCATGGAGTTAACCGAGCCGTTGGAAGCAGCCGTCGTGAAAGCGGACCAGGTAGAAGAGGAGGCGATACCGAAACGGCTCTCCTTGCCCTCCATGTTGCCGCCGGCCTGGCCGTCGGTCATCTCGATATTGACCGCTCCGCCATCGGCCAGCTGCGGGGTGCCCGCATGCTCGTTGACGGCAATGATGCCGGTGAAGATCACCAGCAGGATGAACATGGCGGCAAAGATGGCCTTGCCCTGCTTGGTGTTCTTGACGCCGATACCGAAGGTGAAGCAGCAGGCGGCCGGGATCAGCAGCAGGCTGGTCATCTCGATGATGTTGGTGAAGGCACTGGGGTTCTCATACGGATGAGCGGAGTTCACGCCGAAGAAGCCGCCGCCGTTGGTGCCGGACTGCTTGATGGCGACCTGAGGAGCCGCGGGACCCTGGGGCAGGAACTGCTCGGTGACCACGCGCGCGCCCTCGACAACCTTGCCGTCGACCTTGACCGTGTCGCCCTCGATCTGGGCGCCGTCGATGACGCTCCAGCCGCCGTCTGCATTAGGCTGGACAGCGACGGGCTCTACGAGCTCGGCCTTCTGAGCCGGCTGGAAGTTGGAGATGACGCCACCGGCAGCCAGGCAGATGCCGAACACGAGGTTCAGCGGGATGAGCACATACAGGACGGTGCGGGTGAGGTCGACCCAGAAGGAACCCAGACCCTGCTCCTTGACCTGACGGAAACCGCGGATGAGCGCGAACATGACCGCGATACCGGTGCCAGCGGACAAGAAGTTTTGCACGGTGAGGCCCATGAACTGCACAAGATAGGACAGGGTGGTCTCACCGGAATAGGACTGCCAGTTGGTGTTGGTTATGAAGGAAACAGCCGTATTGAACGACAGGTCCCATGACACACCCGGCAGGTGCTGGGGATTGCCTGGCAAGAAGGACTGAAGCGCTTGGAGTGCCACTAGAGCCACGAGGCCGATCCCCGAAAAGACCAGCACGCTCGCCAGATAGCGCCTACACCCCATCTGCTCTGCCGCGTCGATGCGAAGCAGACGATAGACGCCGCGCTCCACAGGAGCAATCACAGGCGACAGGAACGTATGCTCACCATCCATGATATGGGCCATGAACCGACCGAGCGGAACGGCCAGGACGACGAGCACGGCAAAGTACAAGATGTACTGAATCGCAGCGTCCATAGTTTACGAATCACTCCTCATCAGAATGTAGATGTAATAGATAAGAAGTCCAATGCAGACGACTCCGATGATGGGAATGAGGATGTTCATTTACCGCCCCTTTCACGCACGGCCCGATGTCTCGGACGCCTGCTCTCGCAAGCGTCTGGGGACAGTAAACGCTTCTAGGGATTAAAGAGGCGTGAGGGCCGGGGCTCACGACCTTAAGATGCCGTAAAGATGCAGGTAGAAAGCACTATTGCTGCTGCAGTGCGCCTATACTCGACCTCGCGAGCATACAGCGGCGTCCTCACCGCGTATGCACGCATGGACAACGCTTCAGAAAGGCTACGCTATGCAGCGCGACGCATCGGACACTCGCGTCAATCCAGACCTCATCCTCAAGGCAATTGAGAAAGACGAGGTCGCCGATGACGCTCGAACCAGCCGGGGACACCTCAAGATTTTCTTTGGCTACGCTGCTGGCACAGGCAAAACTTATGCGATGCTTCAAGCCGCCCACGCCGCCAAGCGGCGAGGTGTCGACGTCGTCGCGGGATACATCGAGCCGCACGAACGTCCGGCAACTGCCCATCTTGCACAAGGGCTTGAGAACGTGCCCTATAAACTCATCGAGTACAACGGCATTACGCTCAACGAGTTCGATCTAGATGCGGCTATCGAACGCGCCCCTCAGCTCATCCTCGTCGACGAGCTCGCCCATACGAATGCACCGGGGTCTCGCCACGACAAACGCTATCAAGACGTCGAGGAACTTCTACATGCGGGCATCGACGTCTATACGACCGTGAACGTTCAGCATATCGAGAGCCTAAACGACATGGTTGCATCCATCACCGGCGTTGTCGTGAGCGAACGAATCCCCGACC
>USJB01000213.1 GCA_900554905.1 uncultured Collinsella sp.
GCGCTCGGCCAGGACGGCATCGATCTCGGCCGGCTCCATCTCCTTGCCGGCGATGCCCACAATAGACAGCGAGCGCTCGGGGATGTTGATCTGGATAAGGTCGCCCTCCTCGATCAGGGCAATCGGGCCGCCCACGGCAGCCTCGGGCGAAACGTGACCGATAGCCGGGCCCTTGGAGGCGCCGGAGAAGCGGCCATCGGTGATAAGGGCAATGCTCGCACCCAGCTCGGGATCGCTGGCGATAGCCTCGGTGGTGTAGAACATCTCGGGCATACCGGAACCCTTGGGGCCCTCATAGCGAATGATAACGGCATCGCCGGGCTTGACCTCGTGCGTCAGGACGGCGTGGATGGCGTCCTCCTCGCAATCGAACGGACGGGCCTTAAGCGTGGCCTGGAACATCTCGCGCGGAACAACCGTGTGCTTGACGACGGCGCCCTCGGGGGCAAGGTTGCCGTGGAGGATGGCGATGGAGCCGTCGGTACCAAAAGCCTGGTCAAACGGGCGAATGATGTCCTCGCGCTTGAGGTTCCATTTCTCCAAGTAGCGACCGCACTTCTCGTAGTAGCCGTTGTTCTTAAGGTCCTCGAGGTTTTCGCCGAGGGTCTTGCCGGTGACGGTCATGACATCGAGGTGAAGCATCGACTTGATCTCCTCCATGATGCGCGGCACGCCGCCCGCATAGTAGAAGAACTGCGCCGGCCACTCGCCTGCGGGGCGAACGTTAAGCAGGTAGTGGGCGCCACGGTGCAGGCGATCGAAATCGTCGGCGGACATCTCGATGCCAAACTCGCGGGCGATAGCAGGAATATGCAGCAGCGAGTTGGTAGAGCCCGAAATGGCGCCGTGGACCATGATGAGGTTCTCGAAGGACTCCTTGGTCACGATGTCGCGGGGGCACAGGTTGTGCTCGGAGAGCCACACGGACTGACGGCCGGCCTCGCGGGCGAACTCGCGCAGGTCGGAGCTGGTGGCGGGCAGCAGAGCCGTGCCGGGGAGCATAAGGCCCAGGGCCTCGGCCGTGACCTGCATGGTCGAGGCGGTACCCATAAAGGAGCAGGCGCCGCAGCTGGGGCATGCGTTGTGCTTGGCAAACTCAAGCTCCTCGCGGGAGATCTCGCCGCGCTCGTAGCGGGCAGAAATCGCGCCGAGCTGCTCCAAGGTCAGCAGATCGGGACCGGCATCCATGACGCCGCCGGTAACGACGATGGAGGGGATGTTGATGCGGCCCATGGCCATGAGGTTCGCAGGCAGGCCCTTATCGCAGCTGGCGACAAAGACGCCGGCGTCGAACGGGGTGGCCTTGGCATGGATCTCGATCATGTTGGCGATCATGTCGCGGCTGGGCAGCGAGTAGTTAATGCCGTCGTGTCCCTGGGCCTCGCCGTCGCAGATATCGGTGCAGAAGTAACGAGCACCGTGACCGCCAGCCTCGGCAACGCCAGCACGGACCTCCTCGACCAGATCAAACAGGCCGGCAGAACCCGGGTGCGAGTCGCCGAACGTCGACTCGATAATGATCTGCGGCTTGTCCAGATCTTCGATGGACCAACCAGAGCCCAGACGCAGCGGGTCCATCTCGGGGCTGATGGTGCGAAACTTGCCGGAACGCGGCTGCAGCTTGGCAACCAAGTCGGCTGCCTCCTGCTGAATCTGTGCCTTGGTCTTCTCGTCCATAATGCTCTCCTCTTTTGGTTTGAACGGTTGTACCAATCGTTGGTTAATGAATCAGGTGAAATGGGTACCGAGCGATGCACTCGGCGGAAGATGCTTAGCTACGCGAACTAGGCGAAGAACGAAATCACCAGGGCGCAGGCAAGACCCGAAAGGCCGATGAGCGTCTCCATAACGGTCCAGGACTTGAGGGTTGTCTTCTCGTCAATCTCCAGGAACGAGGAGCACATCCAAAAACCGGCATCGTTGACGTGCGAGAGGGCCGTGGCACCGCCGCAGATAGCAAGACAGATAGCGGCACGCATGAGCACCGAGGCTCCTGCAACCGCGGGCATGGCGGCCATAATGCCCGATGCCATGGTCATAGCGACGATGGAGCTGCCGACAGAGGCACGCACCATGACGGCAATCAAAAAGGCAACGACCACCAAAGGCAGCGGTGAGGCCTCGAGCATAGGGCCGATAACCTGGCCCAAGCCGCAGTCTTGCAGCATCCAGCGAATGACGCCGCCACAGGCGATAACCAGCAAGATCATGCCGACGGGCTGAAGAGAGCGGTCGAGCAGGGCCTTGAGCTCGGCGCCGGAGTAGCCGCGCCGCGCGCCCAGCAGATACATCGCGACGAGCGTGGCGAGCGTCAAAGCGACGAACGGCTTGCCCAGGAAGGCGAGAATCGAGGCGAGCTCGGCGGGCATGGGGATATAAGAAGACAGCGTGCCCAGCAAAATCAGACAAAGCGGCGTGAGCACGATGGCAAGCACCATGCCAAAGGAGGGAAGCTCCTTTTCGTCGCTCGCGCCCTCGGCAGAGGTAAAGTGCTCCGGAACATCGGTAAAGATGCGACCGCCCACGTTGCGGCCCCAGATGACGCCGGCGATCGCCATGGCGATGAAGGCGGTAGGGATACCGACAAGAATCATGGTGCCCAGGTCGACACCGAGCGTGCCGGCGACCAGAACCGAACCGGCCGAAGGCGGCACAAACGCATAGCCAGCGGCCAGTCCCGCGAGCAGCGCGATGCCGTAGTAGAGCGTCGACTTCTTGGTCTGGGATGCCACGCTAAACGCAAGTGGGATCAAAACGACCACGCCGGCCTCAAAGAACACCGTAGTGCCGATAACCAGACCGGTAATGCCCAGCGCCCAGCTGGAATGACCCTGCCCAAAGGTATCGATGAAGGTCTGGGCGATCTTCTTGGCGCCGCCGCTCTCCTCAAGAATCTGGCCAAACATCGAGCCGAGGCCAATGAGCAGGGCGATGTTTTGCAGCGTGGTTCCCACGCCCTTGGTGACAGTGTCCGCCAC
>USJB01000214.1 GCA_900554905.1 uncultured Collinsella sp.
CGCCAACGGCATCGTGCACGTGTCCGCTAAGGACAAGGGCACCGGCAAGGAGCAGCAGATCACCATTTCCGGCTCCACCGCGCTTTCCGACGACGAAGTCGATCGTATGGTCAAGGACGCCGAGGCTCATGCCGAGGAGGACAAGAAGCAGAAGGAAGAGGTCGAGGTCCGCAACCAGACCGACAGCCTGTGCTACTCCACCGAGCAGACCCTCAACGAGCTGGGCGACAAGGTTTCCGCCGACGTGAAGTCTAAGGCCGAGGCCGCTATCGCCGATGCCAAGAAGGCGCTCGAGGGCTCTGACGTCGAGGCCATCAAGGCCGCCGGCGAGTCCCTGCAGTCCGTGGCCTACGAGCTGGCCCAGGTTGTCTACGCCGACGCTCAGCAGCAGACCGACGGTGCCGCCGGTGCCCAGCCTGCCGACGATGACGTTGTCGACGCCGACTACGAGGTTGTGGACGACGAGGACAAGTAATCATGTCCGCCCGTAAAGCTCGCACGGAGGCGGCCGCCGCTGGCGCCGCCCCCGTTGACTCTGAGGAGAAGGACGTGAAGATTCCCGTAGAGGCCGTCGACGATACCGAGGCCAACGAGGCCCCGGCCGCCGAGGCTGCCGAGAACCAGGTAGAGGATTCCAACAAGGAGGCGACGATGACCGAGGACGAGATGGTGGAAGCCGCTATCCGCGCCGGTGAGGAAGCCGCCGACAACGACTTTAAGCTCAAGTTCGAGCAGGCCCAAAAGGAGCTTGCCGACGTGCGCAACGAGCTCGATGCTGCGGCAGAGGCTCAGAAGGCCGCCGAGGACAAGGCAAAGGACGCCACCGAGCGCACCGCCCGTCTGCAGGCCGACTGGGAGAACTTCCGTCGCCGCACCGCCAACGAGCGCATCGCCGAGCGCGAGCGCGCGACCGAGAAGCTTGTCACCGCGCTGTTGCCGGTGATCGACGATATCGAGCGCGCGATCGACCATGCCCGCAGCCAAGAGCTTTCCGACGACTTTAAGCAGTTCGTCGATGGCGTTGACGCGGTTCATGCCAAGCTGCTCGACGTGTTCGCGCACGAGGGCGTTGAGCCCATCGACCCCAAGGGCGAGGCGTTCGATCCGCTCGAGCATCAGGCCGTGGGTCGCGTCGAGGACGCATCGCAGTACGACGAGACCGTCAACGACGTGTACCAGAAGGGCTACCGCATGGCGGACCGCATCCTGCGCTCCGCGATGGTGACGGTGACCTACGGTGGCGAGAAGCGCCCCGCACCGGAGCCCGAAGCGGCGCCCGAGGATGCTGCGGCCGATACGGCCGAGAGCACCGAGGAGTAATTGAGAAGGGCCCCGGGGCAACACCCGGGGCCCTTTCTGGCCTAGTGCCATATGAAAGCATGAGCCGCCGCCCGCTGGGCGGCGGGTGAAACAGGAGAGGAGCTACGATGGCTGCAGGCAAAACCTTCTATGACATCCTGGGCGTATCCAAGAGCGCCTCCGACAAAGAGATCAAGAGCGCGTTTCGCAAGCTCGCGCAAAAATATCACCCCGATGCCGGCGGCGACGAGGCCAAGTTCAAGGAGATCAGCGAGGCCTACGAGACGCTTTCGGACGAGAAGAAGCGCAAAGAGTACGACCAGATGCTCATGTTTGGCGGCATGCCGGGCGCAGGCGGCGCGTATGGCGGAGGCTACGGTGCCGGCGCAGGTGCCAGCGGCTGGGGCGACATCTTCGACAGCATCTTTAGCGGCAACGGCGCCTGGGGCAGCGATTGGGGCTCGGGCTTTGCCGGGGCTGCGGGCGCTGCCGGTGCCGGCGCGGGTCGCAGCCGTGCTCGCAAGGGCGGCGACCTGTCGCTGACCGTCGATGTGACGGCCGAGGACGCGTTTCGTGGCGTGACGCACAAGGTCACCTATCGCATTCCCTCGACGGGCGAGCAACAGACCATCACGGTCTCGGTGCCTGCGGGTGCGGTCGACGGCGGCAAACTGCGCTACAAGCGTCGCGGCGAGTATGGCGTTGCCGGCGGCGAGCGCGGCGACCTGGTCGTGACCACGCATGTGGAGGAGCACCCGCTGTTTAAGCGCAAGGGTGCCGATGTGACCATGGAGGTGCCGGTTTCGGTCTATGAGGCGGCGCTCGGCTGCACGGTGGACGTGCCCACGCCCGGCGGGGCGACGGTTCGTCTGAAGGTGCCCGCGGGTACCCAGACGGGCAAGAAGTTCCGCTTTAAGGAGATGGGTGCGCCCGACGTTAAGCATCGCGGGCGCACCGGTGCACTGCTTGTCGAGATCAAGGTGCAGGTTCCCGCGAGCCTGTCCGATGACGAGCGCGATGCCATGACCAAGCTGCGCGAGGCCGACACGCGCGACTATCGCGAGAAGGTCAACCGTTACAAGGCGACGTACTAGGGCGGTCGCGGCGCACGCCCGCGCCCACGGGCTTATGATGGACGATAACGAGACGGAAAGGGGTCAGGTAGCATGGCCGAGGACAATAGGAACAAACCGCTGTACATGATCAGCGTGGCGGCCGAGCTGACCGGCATGCATCCGCAGACTCTGCGCGTCTACGAGTCCAAGGGCCTGGTGAACCCCCAGCGCTCGGGCGGTAACACGCGTCTGTATTCGCGTGCCGATATCGAGCGCCTGGAACTCATCAACCAACTGACCGACGAGGGCATCAACCTTGCCGGCGTGGTGCGCATCCTCGATATGAAGGAGCGTGCCGAGGAGCGCGAGCGCGAGAACGAAAAGCTCCGCGCTCGCGTGCGCCAGCTCGAGGACGAGCTGCACGAGTACAAGATGCAGAAGAAGATCACCGCTCTGGCCCCGCGCGATGGCTCGGTCAACCCCGAGCAAGTCATGCGCAAACTGCTGGGCGCCGGAGGGGATCTGTAGGTTCCGCCGTTCTAACGAACGGCGGACCGGCCGACGCTGCGCGGGCCGCATTTGGACAATCTGACGTTCAACTTCAAGGGCGCGAC
>USJB01000215.1 GCA_900554905.1 uncultured Collinsella sp.
GACTTGGTCCTGCCGGTCTGCCGCAGGCCCATGCCTCTTGACCAAGCGCTCGACCCCCAGGAAGCCACAACCAACCTCATCTGCGCCGGTGAAGCGGCCGCTCGATCCTACGACCTTGGCCGTATCTAAAACCCATCCCCTCGATAAGTTGCGGTGAAATACGGAGTGTTTTTGCCTTTAAGGTGCCAATTCAGTCCGTATTCCACCGCAACTTCGAGAATGTCCATTCGAGGCTGGCTGCCTTGGGTCTCGAGCCGGACCGTCTGCCATGAAATGTGGCAATCTACTACGTTTAACGGAACACCCTCGACCATCCCGGATTTTGTGAAATTAAAACCGCAGGTAGAAAGCTTGCCGATTTTCGAAAAAGCCGGCTATGGTTGACCCCTGTGGCCTAAACGTAGTAGATGGGCCCTTTCTGCGGTGCGGCACCAAGCCGGTCATTTTGGGATGGGACTATTTTGACTACTCATTGGCTGCTCTGGCAATCGGGCTGCAAAAGTAGTCAAAAAAGCTCCGTCCCAAATTAGCTACCTTGCTCTGGCGGGCGGGAGCAGGTAAGATATACCGAGCGCCTAGCGCGTTCGATGGGTTCGGATGACGACATGTTCCGAATCTGGTCAGGTCCGGAAGGAAGCAGCCATAAGGAGCCTCTGTCGGGCATCCGAATCCATCGAGTGCGCAGGCGTTTTTTGGTGCCGCGGCTACCCGCGAGTGCCGGCAGGGTCACATTTATCTGATAATTGAATCCCCGGCGTTATGCCGCTCGCTGGCGTTGCCAAAACATCGGCTGCTACATGCCTTGGGCGCTAGTGACCGTCGCCCTTACATCTGTAACGAGTTGCTTACGCATCTTCAAGGCTCTCCGTACTATCATGAATCAGATTGAAGAGAGATGATGATAGGGAGCGCCTTCTATGATTGAGCTGCTCAGGCGTTTTGGCGGTAAGTTTCGCCGGTATATGGTGATTGGTCCTGCGTGCAAGCTGATCGAAGTGATCTTTGACCTGCTTACGCCGCTCGTGATTGCCCAGATGATCGATAAGGGCATTGGCTTGCACGACGTGAACGCCGTTATCCACTACGGTATGCTGCTTGCCGCCATGGCTGTGATCGGCATCTCGTTTACGCTCGTCTGCCAAAAGATGGCGGCGCTCACCTCGCAGGGCATGGGCACCGACATTCGTGGCGCGCTCTACCAGCATATCAACAAGCTGAGCTATGCCGAACTCGACCGTTTTGGCACGCCGTCGCTCATCACGCGTATCACCAACGACGTCAACCAGGTGCAGCTCGCTGTGGCGCTGGGCGTGCGCATGCTCATCCGCTGGCCCTTCCTGGCGGTGGGCTCCATGTGCGCGGCCCTTGCCATCGACCTTAAGCTCGGCGTGATCTTCTTAATCTGCACGCCCGCCATTGGCTTGGTGTTTTGGTTTGTCATGGCGCGCTGCATCCCGTACTACAAGCAGCTGCAGGCAAAGCTCGACCGCATCGCGCTAATCTGCCGCGAAGGCCTTTCGGGCGCTCGCGTGGTTCGCGCCTTCGTGCGCGAGAACCACGAGCGCGAGCGTTTTGCCCAAGCTGCCGATGACCAGGCCAATACTGCCATCGCGGTGGGCAAGCTCTCGTCGATTCTCAACCCCGTCACGTTTCTTGTGATGAACCTGGGCGTGTGCGCCATCCTGTGGGTGGGCGGCATCCAGGTCAACGTGGGCGAGCTCACGCAGGGCCAGGTCATGGCGTTCGTCAACTACATGACGCAGACCCTCACCTCCATCGTCTACGTGGCCAACCTGGTCGTTGTTTTTACCAAGGCGAGCGCCAGCGCGTCGCGTATCAACGAGGTGCTCAATTACGTGCCGAGCATCGCTGACGAGGGCAACCAGCCGGTCGCGCTGCCCAAGCCGGGCAATATCGCTCCAGTTCCTGCGCTGAGCTTGAGCCATACGAGCTTCTCGTTTGGCGCGGGCGCGGCAAATGCCGTGAGCGATGTGACCCTGGAGCTGCCGCTGGGCAAAACGCTCGGCATTATCGGCGGCACGGGCAGCGGCAAGTCCACACTCGTCTCGCTTATTCCGCGCCTGTACGATGCGAGCACCGGCAGCGTGAGCGTGATGGGCTCCGACGTGCGTGCCTGGCAGCTCGGCCAGCTGCGCCACGTGGTCGCGACCGTTCCGCAGCGAGCGTCGCTGGTGAGCGGCACCATCCGCAGCAACCTGACCTGGCGTGACGAGTCGGCGACCGACGAGGAACTTTGGGCGGCGCTCGATATGGCGCAGGCGAGCGAGTTCGTGCGCAACAAGCCGCAGGGGCTCGACGCCCCGGTCGAGGCGGGCGGCAAGAACTTCAGCGGTGGCCAGCGCCAGCGCCTGACTATCGCGCGTGCCTTGGTGGGTTCGCCTCAGATATTGATCATGGACGACTCCGCCTCGGCGCTCGACTTTAAGACCGACGCGGCGCTTCGCCATGCCATCCGCGAGCGTAGCGTGCGCGGTGCCGCCGAGGGCGGGCTGCCGCTGACCACGGTGATCGTGAGCCAGCGCGTCTCGACCGTGCGCGACGCTGACATGATCTGCGTACTCGACCACGGCTCGGTCGCAGGCCTGGGCATGCATGACGAGCTGTACGCAAGCTGCCAGCTCTACCGCGAGATTTGCCAGTCGCAGTTGCGCCGCGAGGAGCTCGAGGGCCGGCAGGGGAGTGCGGCGCCCGCGCCCACCCCGATCGCCCCCGCATCCGTCTGCGCAAAGGAGGGCTGCTAAATGAATCCGTATACTTCTTCCGGTTCGGTCGCCACGATGACGGCCAACGTGTCCGGCAACGATAACCTCAACGACCTGGGCGACGGTCCGCGCCAGCCCGGCGATCCCGAGCGCTATCCCGTGGGCGCGGTGACCCGCCGCCTGCTGGGCTATGTTCGCCCGCACCGCGTCTCGTTTGCGGCGTCGTTTGTGAGTGCCGCCGTCTC
>USJB01000216.1 GCA_900554905.1 uncultured Collinsella sp.
CCAGTATTTCGGGTAATGCCGATGTGCTGCTCGACCAGGGCTCGACCGGCACCGCCGTGCTCGACGCCCAAACGCGCCGCGGCCTGCTCCTGTCCATTCGCTCGGATGCGCAATGGCTCAACGCCACCGTCGAGAATCTGCTCGCCATCACCAAACTCGAGGGTGGCGGCATGCATCTGTCGACTACGCTCGAGCTCATGGATGATATCGTCGAGGAGGCGCTGCGCCACGTAAGTCCGGCCGTGCGCGAGCACGACCTTAAGGTGGTGGCGTGCGATGAACCGGCGCTCGTCAACGTCGACGCGCGCCTGATGGTGCAGCTGGTGGTCAATCTGGTGAACAACGCCGTCACCTATACGCCCGCAGGCTCGCATATCATGATTTCGATTAGCGTCGACGATGGACGCGTGGCGTGCTCGGTGGCCGATGACGGCCCGGGCATCGCGCCCGAGGATCGCGAGCGGATCTTTGAGTCGTTCTACACCGCCAACCACGGTTTGGCCGACAGCCACCGCAGCGTGGGCTTGGGTCTTTCGCTCTGCCGCTCCATTGCGCTGGCGCATGGCGGTAGCATAGAGGTTGCCGCGGCGGACCCGCACGGCTCGGTCTTTACGATTGAGCTTCCCGTCGCTGACGTTTCGTTTGATAAGGAGTAGCGCCGTGCCGAACTCTGCCGTAAAACCGCTCATCTTGGTCGTTGAGGACGACCCAGCTGTTCGCAACCTTATCGTTGCTGCGCTCGAGGCGCACGGCTTGCGTCATATGGCCGTGGAGACCGCCCATGCCGCCATCGCCGCCGCCTCATCGCAGGCGCCGAGCATCGTGCTGCTCGATCTGGGCCTGCCCGATATGGACGGCGTCAAGGTGGTGGAATCGGTGCGCGCATGGTCGGGTATGCCGATTATTGTGGTCTCGGCGCGCAGCGAGGATGCGGACAAGATTCGCGCGCTCGATGCCGGCGCCGACGACTACCTGACCAAGCCGTTTTCGGTCGAGGAGCTGCTCGCGCGCATTCGCACGACGCTCAGACGCCTTTCGTATGCGCAAACGGGCGGTGTTTCCTCTGAGGGCTCGTTCGATGCCGGTGAGCTGCATATCGATTTTGATGCCGGCATCGCCACGATGGATGGCGAGGAGCTGCATCTGACGCCGATTGAGTACAAATTGTTATGCCTGCTAGCGCACAACGCCGACAAGGTGCTGACGCACCAGTTTATCCTGCACGAGATTTGGGGCACGGCAACCAAGAGCGACCTGGCGAGCCTGCGTGTCTTTATGGGCACGCTGCGCAAGAAGATCGAGTCCGACCCCGCGCATCCGCGCTATATCCAAACGCACGTGGGTATCGGCTATCGCCTGGTCACCCAAGGCTAGATCGCCAACCACCATCCCAATATGAGTTGCGGTGAAATACGGACGGAAATGGCCTATTTGGCGGCCAAACAGTCCATATTCCACCGCAACTTTGTTTATTTGCCCCTGGGTTTGCTGGCGTAGAACTTCTTCTTTTTGGGCTTGCCGGCGGGGGAGGGTTTGCCGTCGCCGCGCGGCCCTCGGTCTCCGGCCTGCGCGTGCGCGGGTGCTGCCGCGCGAGGCTTGCGGGCCTCGGGGTTACGCAGCTCCTCGGTTCGCTCGGCAATTTCCTCGGCGCTAAAGCCGACCTCGGCCATGGCGTCCTCGATGGGCAGGCGGCGCACGATATAGCAGTGGTGCACCTTCTGGTTGCGTGCGAAGTCCTCGGGGATGGTCTGCGCCGTAATGTCCTCCAGCACGACGCCCGCGCGTGCGAGCTTGCGCGTCTCGGGGCGGAAGCCACGCAGGTTGCAGCTAAAGATGGCGTGGCCGCCCTGTGCGAGCAGGCGCGACACGCCGGCCAAAAGCTCAACATGGTCACGCTGGACATCCCAGGTGCGACGACCCATCTTGGACGAGTTCGAGAACGTGGGCGGGTCGACAAAGATCAGGTCCCAGCGGTTGCGCGTCTGGCGCTGGTCGCGAATCCAGGCGAGCACGTCGTCGCGCACAAAATGATGCTGCGGACCAACAAAGCCGTTCTGGCGCATATTGCGCTCGGCCCAGTCCAGGTAGGTGTTGGAGAGGTCGACCGTCACGGTCTCCTCGACGCCGCCGTCTGCCGCGTAGCAGGTGGCGGTGCCGGTATAGGCAAACAGGTTGAGGAAGCGACGCGCCTGCTTGGCGTGCTCGCGCACCAGGTTGCGGGTGACGCGGTGATCCAGGAAGATGCCCACATCCAGATAATCGTCAAAGTTGACGGCAAAGGTGAGTCCGCCCTCTTCGATGAGCGGCAGGCGACGGCGCGCGATGTTGGCGCGCTCGCCCGATGCGCCCTTGCCGGCGCCCTGCTTGCCGTACTGCGAGCCGCCGCGTGAGCGCATGCGGGCCTTGGCGTGCACATGCTCGGCGGGAACATCTAGGATGCGCGGCGCGATGGCCAAGATGTCGAGCATGCGGGCCTGGGCCAGCGCGGGATCGATGGTCTTGGGCGCGGCGTATTCGGCGATGACGAGCCAGCGGCCCGGCGTCTGCGGGCAGCCCTCGTACAGATCGATGGCGGCGGAGTAGTCGGGCAGGTCGGCATCGTAGACGCGGTAGCAGCTCACGCCCTCGCGCTTTGCCCACTTGCGGCGCAGACGGGCATTCTTGCGCAGGCGGTTGGCGAACTGCTCGGACTCGGGGATGAGCACGGGCAGCGGCTTGCCGTCGCCCAAGTCGAGCGTGGCGGCAGGTTCGGGCATGGAGGAAGCGGCGGCTTCGTCGTTGGCTTCGCTGGCATCCGCAACCTCGGCCTCGGCATCCGCGCTGGTCGCAGCCTCAAACGCTGCAGCGGCGTGGTCGAGTGAGGGCCAAACCTCAAGAGCCGCCTCCTCGTTATTGGGCATGACGGCGATCGAGCGCTCGGGCTCGGCGTGGAGCGCGCGGGCCAGCAAGCCGTCGCGGG
>USJB01000217.1 GCA_900554905.1 uncultured Collinsella sp.
CGTGTGCAATTCGCGCCGTGTGGGCGCCCGAACGGTGGCTGTTCTGCAGTGACGTTCGGGCGCTCTGCTATGATTCCCTTTACCCCTGCGGAGTAAAGGGGTGTTTATTGCCCTGATTCGAATTGGGCGATTCTGACCATTCGGATATTGAAGGGATGGCGTCTAGTGGTTAAGGCACTCAAGATTGAGATATTCCTGCTATGCATGATTGTTCTTATCGGGCTTGCCGCGCGAAGTCGTCGCTCCTTGTTCTCGAGCACCCTGCAGCTATTGTTTAGCATGCTTGGCTACACCTCTGCCGCGTACATATTATTCGATATGATCTGGACGCTTTCGGATGGTGCGGACGGCACGTTGGGTATTGCTGCCAACTGGATTTCCAACGCGGTTTCGTTTTCGCTCTTTGCCATCGCGTGTCTCATTTGGTTTATCTATTCCGAGACGATGCAGGGCTCTCGCCTTGTGACCTCGCGCTATAGGGTGGTGCTTGCAACGTTGCCTACGGCTCTGGTGGTCGTGTTGGCGTTTACCAGTTACTGGACGCACGCCCTGTTCTATATCGATTCGCAGGGCGTGTATCGTCGCGGCTTTGCTTATATGATCCAGCCCATTGTCAGCTACTGTTACGTTATACATGCGTCCCTGCATGCGTTTGTGCAATCTCGCAGGGTCGAGAGCCTGCAGACGAAGGCTATCTATCGAACCTTGGCATTTTTCGCCATTCCGGCCCTGGTGGGCGGTACCTTTCAGATCGTATGCTCGGTGCCTGGCCTTTGTGTCGGCGTAATGATTAGCATGTTGCTGCTCTATATCATCTGCCAGGAGCAGCTCATCTCGACCGACCCGTTGACTGGACTTAACAATCGCAACCGTTTTGAGACCTATATGCTGTCGCTGTTCTCGGGTGCTGATCAGGCCGATGATGTGTATCTGCTTATGATGGACGCCGACGGCTTTAAGCAGATTAACGATCAGTATGGACATGTGGAGGGCGACCATGCTCTTCAGGTTGTTGCGACGGCGCTCAAGGATGTCTGCTCGGCGTCTGGTGGCTTTATCGCACGTTATGGCGGCGATGAGTTCGTGGTGCTCCAAAAGGCAGCGGCGGAACAGGACATCATAGACCTGTGTTCGGCGATTAACGACGAGCTCGCTCGTGCCGAGGTGCCGTATGCATTGCGGATGTCCATCGGTTACGCGCGGGTCGGCGATAGTGTTGATACCTGGCAAGACTTACTTCGCGCTGCCGATGCGGAGCTCTATCGCGTCAAGGCCGAGAAAAAGAAAGCCGGCGTCCAGATACGCTAGAAAAAAGGGGCGCACGCTTGCGTGCGTGGCGGCCCTCAGCTCACCGATGTACTCCATTAAGCTAAGGTACATGAATCCCCTCTGCTAAATAAGGGCAGTTCGTTAAGCTTTTTTGGGTTTGTTGACGATGATGATGCCGCCGCAGACCAACAGCAGGGCAACGATGACGGTAATGGGGCTCGTGCCAGCGCCCTCGCCGAGCAGCAGCGCGCTCAGCAGCACACCAAAGACGGGGTTCATAAACCCAAAGACCGAGACGCGGCTGACGGGGTTGACGGCAAGCAGGCGCGACCACAGCGAGTAGGCGACCGCGGAGATAAGCGCCATGTAGATGATGAGAGCGATGGCGGGGGCAATCGCCGTGGGGGAGAGCGCGCCACCCATCAAAAAGCCGATGGCGGTGAGGACCAGGCCGCCGACCAAGAACTGCCACCCGGCAAGCAAGACGCCGTCGTGCTCACGCGAGAAGATACCGATCAGGCAGGTCGAAAGGGCGCCCGCGACGGTAGAGGCCAGGATAAAGCCCTCGCCGTCGAGCGTAAAGCCAAAGGTACCGTCCGCGCCCGAAAGGTTGACGAGCGCGACACCGGCAAAGCCCAGTACGCAGCCGAGCACCTTGGCCGCATTGAGCTTTTCGGTGCGAAACGCTAGGGCGGCAAAGAGGATGGCTAGGAAGTTGGCGCTGGCCTCGATGATGGAGCTCGACATAGCGCTTGCACGGGAGAGACCAAGGTAGAAAAAGAAGTACTGGCCGATGGTCTGGAAGAGCGACAAGATGCAGATGGGCTTGATATCACGCGCTTGCGGAACGAGCGGACGGCGCTGGGCCACGCTCATGCCAACAATGACCAGCATGCCGGCAAGGGTGAAGCGCAGACCCGCGAAGAGCAGCTGCGAGGCGCTGTCGTGCGCGGGAATGCCAAAGAGGCCGTAGCCGATCTTGATGCAGGGGAAGGCGGAGCCCCAGAGTGCACAGCAAACAAGACAGCCCAGGATGAGTCCGGGCAGGGTGGCGAGATACGGCTTGCGGCTTTCCATGATGTCCTTCCTGTATGCGCGAAGCAAAAAAGAACCCGCCACCGGGCGTGCCGGTGGCGGGTGTTGTTACCCGAAGGGATTGTACCCGATGGGAAAGGTTTAAGCGAAGTAGGCCACGCCGCTCTCGAAGATCGGCATGAACTTATCGCCGGGGACATGCTCGGGCACGTTGCGGTACAGGTTGTCGCCGCGACGCTCGGCATGGCCCATCTTGCCCAGGACTCTTCCATCCGGGCTGGTGATGCCTTCGACGGCCCAGGAGGAACCGTTCGGGTTGAAGCTGCTGTCGTAAGTCGGATTTCCTTCAAGGTCCGTGTACTGGGTAGCAATCTGGCCATTAGCGGCAAGGGCCTTGATCTGTTCATCGGATGCGATGAAGCGGCCTTCGCCGTGGCTGATAGCGATGCTGTAGAGGTCGCCCGGCTTGCAGAGAGAAAACCACGGGGACTTGGTGGAAACGACCTTGGTCGTTACGAAACGGGACAGGTGGCGTCCGATCGTGTTGAATGTCAGTGTCGGTGCTGTATCTGTCAGCGGCTTGAATTCACCGTAAGGAACGAGTCCCAGCTTGATCAGAGCCTGGAAGCCGTTGCAGATGCCAAGAGC
>USJB01000218.1 GCA_900554905.1 uncultured Collinsella sp.
GCTGCCGCAATTTTGGACGAGGCCGTCGAGCCTGCTCCCGTTGCCGCTCCGGTGTTTACGCCTGCTCCTCAGTCCGCTGCCCCCGCTTACGTTGGTCGCCACAGCGCCGTGTTCCCCGAGGATACCGCTCGCATCTCGCGCGAAGGTATCGAGCGCGCCGAGGCCATCGCTGCCGGCATCATGGAGAACCGTCGTCACGAGCGCGTCAATCAGATCCTCGAGGAAGAGATCGAGCGCCTGCAGTCCTCAACCGCCAAGCGTACGGGCCGTGCCTATCTGAGCGTTATCGAGGGCGGTACCGCCAGCTTCGCGCCGCTCCGCGCGGAGGCATAACTTCTGCATGGTTAAGATCAATCGAAAATGGGCGGTTGTAACCTGCCTGATGGCGCTCTTGATCTGGGGCAATTCGCTGGTTCCCGGCTCGGGGTCGGGCTCGCTGAGCCTAACGGTCATGGAAGCTATCCGCGGTTTCCTGCACGGCGTGGGACTTCCATATGAATGGGTGACCAACTTTGTTGTTCGCAAGTGCGCGCATTTTACCGAGTATATGGTGCTCGGCATCTTGGCAACGCACGCCTTTGATTTTGAGGGCCGGCGCACCTTTGACGTGCTGCTGCCCACGGCGGTGTTCCTGCTGCTGATTCCCTCGATCGACGAGACGATTCAGCTCTTTGTGCCGGGACGCGCCGGCATGATCACCGATGTGATGATCGACTGCTGTGGAGCGGCAACGGGCGTTGTGCTCCGATATCTCTTACGGTCGCTGATGTGCGCTAAAAAGGCCGCCTAGGACGTATTGTTTGGTCCTAGGCGGCCTTTTTTATTTGAGGGCTTATATGGGGCGTGGTGGCGTCGTTCCGTAGGTCGGATTTGCCGAGCGCGCTACGCCCTGTGGGTGCGTCTGCTACTGAAGCGCCTGTGCGCCCAGGGCCAGGCAGCCCATAATGCCCTGCTTGCCCTCGAGGCTGTTGTTGACGATGTAGTTATCGATGTCGTTGACCTCGGGCGTGACGATATAGCCGTTGAGCATCTCGGCACACTTTTTGCGTGCGAGCGGCACGATGGGGGTGTGGTCGGCCACACCGCCGCCGATGATGATCTTTTGCGGCGCGTAGCACAGCGTGTAGGTCATGAGCGCCTGTGCCAGATAGCCCGCGAGCAGATCCATGGCCTCCGGGTCATCGGCCATGTCTCCGGCGCTCTTGCCATCCCAGCGCTTTTTAACGCCGGGGCCGGCGATGAGGCCCTCGAGGCAGTTGTCATGGAAGGGGCAAGCGCTATGCTCGCCGATGGTGTCGCGCGGGTCGCGCGTGACCAGGATGTGACCGGCCTCGGGGTGCATCATGCCGTGTACGAGCTTACCGCCCGAGAGCACGCCGGCGCCCACACCGGTGCCGATGGTCAGGTAGACCACGTCCGTGAGGCCCTGGGCGCAACCAAAGGTGACCTCGCCCAAGCAGGCAACGTTGACGTCGGTGTCGTAGCCGCAGGGAATATTGAGCTCGTTTTGGATGGTGCCCAGCAGGTCGAAGTAGCGCCATGCCGTTTTGGGCGTCTCCAGGATCTTGCCGTATTGGGGCGAGGCAGGGTTGACTGCGGTGGGTCCAAAGGCACCGATGCCCAGCGCAGCGATGCCCTTGTCGGCAAACCATGCATTGACGGCCTCAACGGTCTCCTGCGGGGTCGTGGTCGCGATCTGCTCACGCTCCAGGACCGTACCGTCCGCATAGCCCGTGGCGCACACCATCTTGGTGCCGCCGGCCTCGAGCGCTCCGATAAGCTGCTGTTCTGCCATAGTATTCCTCTCTCTGGGACGAGTTGCTCCGTGACTAAAGTATAGAGCTCTAAACCATTTAAGAAAGCGCTATAAAAAGAAGCCCTGCAACGCGGCGGGCAGTGCGGGGCTTCTTTGGTTGCTTTAGTTGCCGGGCCGTCCTTACCCGCGCGGCTTGATTTTATCACGTAGCGACTTGAGGTTCTCCAGTGCTGCGTTAAGCGTCTCGTCTCGCTTGGCGAAGTGGAAACGAATCAGGTGGTTGACGGGCTCGCGGAAGAAGCTCGAGCCGGGCACGGCGCCCACGCCCACCTTTGAGGCCAGGTCCTCGCAGAACTCGAGGTCGCTGTCGTAGCCAAACTCTGAGATATCCATCATCACGTAGTAGGCGCCCTGCGGCACGTTATGCTCAAGACCGATGCTATCGAGCCCCTGGCAGAACAAGTCGCGTTTGGCGGTGTAGAGGTCGAGGACCTCATCGTAATAGCTGTCGTCGAAGTTGAGGGCGGTGACAACGGCTTCCTGCAGGGGAGCGGCGGCGCCTACCGTGAGGAAGTCGTGGACCTTCTTGATGCGCTCGGTGATCTGGGCCGGGGCGATGGTGTAGCCCAGACGCCAGCCGGTGATGGAGTACGTCTTAGACAGCGAGCTGCAGCTGATGGTTCGCTCGAACATGCCGGGCAGCGTGGCCATGTAGACGTGCTCATGGGGCGCGTAGACGATGTGCTCGTAGACTTCGTCGGTGATGCAGTACGCGTCGTACTTTTTGCACAGGTCGGCGATAAAGGTGAGCTCTTCGCGCGTAAAGACCTTGCCGCAGGGGTTGGAAGGGTTGCACAGGACGATGGCCTTGGGGTCGTTGTCGCGGAAGGCAGCCTCGAGCGCCTCGCGGTCAAAGTCGAATGTGGGCGGGTTGAGCGGCACATAGATGGGCTCGGCACCCGAGAGAATGGTGTCAGCGCCGTAGTTCTCGTAGAACGGCGAGAAGATGACGACCTTGTCTCCGGGGTTCGTAACCGTCATCATGGCGGCCATCATGGCCTCGGTGGAGCCGCAGGTGACTACGATGTTCTCGTTGGGGTTGATTGGCATGCCCATAAAGTGCTCCTGCTTGGCCGCGAGCGCCTCGCGCATGGCCTGGGAACCCCAAGTGATGGAGTACTGGTGATAGA
>USJB01000219.1 GCA_900554905.1 uncultured Collinsella sp.
ATGGACGAGGCTATGCTTTGCCGCGGCTTTGCCGGTGCGTATCCGGCTCCCGCGCGCGCCAGGTTTGGCTGGCGCGATGCGGCCTATGCGGCCGGCGTGGCGCTGCTGACAGTGTTGTGCGCCGTGCTGTAGGCGCTGCTGGTTCCGACTGGGGATGCAAATGGGGAAGGGCGACGTTTTGACGATCGATATGAATAGTGCGGCGGGCACGAACGGTGTGGGCGGCGCCGAGGTCGTTCCGCTCATCGAGCTGCGCGACGTGGTGTTCTCCTATGCGGGGCATACGGTTGTCGATGGCGTGTCGCTGCAGGTCGATCGTGGTGAACTCGTTGCCCTGCTCGGTCCCAACGGCTGCGGCAAGACGACGATTATGCGTCTTATTAACGGCTTTGAACTCGCGGACGCAGGGGCATACCTGTTTGACGGGCACGTGGTCGATGCGGCGTATCTGAAGGATTCTGCTGCTGCTCAGAAGTTCCACCAGCGCGTGGGCTTCGTGTTCCAAAACGCCGATGCCCAGCTGTTCTGCGCCACGGTGGACGAGGAAGTTGCTTTTGGTCCCGCGCAGATGGGGCTGCCGGCAGACGAGCTCGACCGTCGCGTGCACGATGCCATGGAACTGTTTCAAGTTGCCGACCTGGTCGATGCCTCGCCCTATCAGCTTTCGGGTGGGCAAAAGAAGCGTGTGGCGCTGGCGGCAGTCGTATCGATGAACCCCGATATCTTGGTTCTCGACGAACCTACTAATGGGCTCGACGAGGATTCATGCGACATCGTGGTCAACTTCTTGCTGGCCTACGTCGCGGCGGGTAAGACGGTCTTGATGAGCACACATCACCAGGATTTGGTGCGACGCCTGGGTGCCCGTGCAATCTATATCGATCGATATCACCATGTGGTCGAGACGCCTTCGCCGTCGTATGGAACCGAAAGCGGTACTACGGACTAGTTGCTGCGTAGAGCGTGCGTAGCCGCCCGCGCGGCTTTGCCGTGATGGTATAGTTATCCAGGTTTTTTATGGGGGTGGCTATGCCAAGCTGGAACATTCATATCGCTCAGACGGAGCGTTTGCTGGAGCGCACCGGTGCGCTTGCCAAGAGCGTGCGCGACCGCAATGCCTTTTTGTTTGGCTGCGTGGTTCCGGATATTTTCGTGGGCTATATGGTCCCTGGCATCGCCGATCCCATCCCGTACCGCATTACGCACTTTGCCAAGCCTGAGCCCATCCCTAAGCCGCGCGAGCATGAGTTTTGGGACACCTATGTGGCGCCGCTGCTCAAAGGGGCGCCTGTTGGTACGCCGGCTGCCGCGACCTCGATTGCCGAGGAGCGCGAGCGGCTCAATCGGGTGCATTATCCCCAACGCTACAAGGACGCCGAGCCGGTTGCCGGTCCCGGCGCAAGCGAGCTTTCGCTCGCGCCCGAGGACGTGGCGCAGTCGTTGCTCGATCTGACACTGGGTGTTTGGTCTCACCTCGTGGCCGATACCGTGTGGAATACGCGCGTGAATCAGTACCTGGAGGCGCACGGCGGCAAGCCGTGCGAGGAGTTCCGCATTAAAAAGCAAGGCGACTTTGACTGGTTTGGCAAGACGCTGGGCATTGTTTCCATCCCGCGTGCGACCGATCGCCTGTATACCGCTGCGACGCGTTTTGGGCAGTATCCCATCCATAAGGAGTATGTGCTCAAGACCATCGGCGTTATACACGAGATCGTGCGCGAAAACCCCGGCGAGCCCGATCATCCGCCGTATCGCCTGCTAACCGAGAAGTTCTTCGACGCAACGTTTACCGAGGTCATCGAGCTGACCGAGGCGGGTTTTGCCGCCCGTGTCGAATCGCCCGATGTGCCTGCTCTGCCCCTGATTGCTAGCTGCTAGCTGGCCGGCCCGGCAGTGAATAGCTCAACCC
The DNA here is from genome assembly GCA_900554905.1 of uncultured Collinsella sp. Taxonomy (GTDB): domain Bacteria; phylum Actinomycetota; class Coriobacteriia; order Coriobacteriales; family Coriobacteriaceae; genus Collinsella. Next base: position 1,910 of record USJB01000219.1, read on the forward strand.
AATCGACAAGTAGCTCTTGCCGTAAGGTATCTTCGGCAATGCGCTCCTGTTTGGTCTTTGGGATGTGGGGAAGCCCGGCCTTTTTATGGATGAGCTCGGCTATGTGGTCGAAGCTCTTCTTCTCCTTGATCTGGTCATAGGTAATTTGGATGACGTCGTAGCCCATGCTTGTGAGTGCGGTGGCGCGCTCGGCATCGGAGAGGCTCGCGGCTTCGCTGTCGTGGGCAGAGCGGCCTTGGCATTCCAGAATGACGCCCATGCTGTCGGTGTTGCTCTCTATGAGGATATCGGCGTAGCAACAGGTTTTGTCATACAGTGAGCGCGCGGCGTCGCTGAGTGGGATGCGCACGTTGTTTGCGATGTTGATGCCCATGCCGCCCTCGTTGCGGGGGAGCGAGACAAGCATGGAAGTCTGTACTTCAAAGGGCGAGGCGGTCTGCCCCGTCATGTGCTCGGCCGCCCAGCGCAGTTGTTTAACGCCGCGCAGGCCTGCGGCCTGCTTGGCGAACGCGGCGATATCCGCTGCGCTGAGGAGCGGTGGGCGCTTCCACAGGTTGGTGTCATTGCCCTTGGTGTCGTTAACTCGCTCCCAGCCGCAGTTGGGTGGAATGAGCTTAAGCGAAATGGCTTCATCGAGTTGTTGTTGCGTTCGCTCGCAGGGCTTAAACACTGCAAAGGAGCCGCACATCTCGTAGCAAGCCATGAGTAACTGGTTGCGTGAAACCTGCGTAGCAAGGTTGAGCAGCGTGAACTCCGGTGACGTGACATCAAACCCATGTTCAGTCTGCCTAAACGACCCCGGAGGTGGTTCTTGGGTCAGGAGGTGCGATTTAAACAAGCTTCGCGACCCGGATTGTGCCCGAGTGAATACAAGCCTGTGAAGTGGTGCGTGAAGCAGGTCTTTTACAACTGCATGACTTCCGAGACCACAACATCTGCGATCCATATTGCCAAGGCTAATGGCGGGGTAAAGGCCTA
>USJB01000220.1 GCA_900554905.1 uncultured Collinsella sp.
TCGGCCTGGCCGATTTTGCCGACCGCTACCCCGCGCGCCTCTCGGGCGGCCAGCAGCAGCGCGTGGCGCTCGCGCGCATGGTGGCGGCGCACCCGGGTATCTTTATGTTCGACGAGCCCATGAGCGCGCTCGATTCCTATCTTAAGAGCGCACTCGAGCAGAACATGCTCGACCTGTTCGACGTCTGTAACCGCACCGTCCTCTACGTGAGCCACGACATCGACGAAGCGTGCCGCCTGTGCCAGCGCATTTGCGTGATGCACGACGGGCATGTTGAGGAGATCGGCTCCGTCGAGGACGTGGTTCGCCGTCCGCAGACGCTGGCGGCACTGCGCCTGACGGGCTGCAAGAACACAAGCCGGGCGCGCAAGATCGGCGATGAAGAAGTTGAGGCCCTCGACTGGGGCATGACCTTTAACGTGGGTCGCGAGGTTCCCGATAATGTGGCGTACCTGGGCATTCGCGCGAGTTACTTCCATGTTGATAACCGTGCCGAGCGGGGCCGCAACAGTTACGACTTGCATGTGGCCCGTGTGAGCGATTCGCGTTTTGAGCGGCTGGTGCTGTTGGACGTGCCGCGCGTTGATGCGCCCACGCGTCTGCAGTGGAAGGTCAACAAAGTGGGCATGCCTGTCGACGAGCTGCCGCAAGCAGGCGAGACGCTGCGCATGCATTTTGATGCCAGCAGGATCCATTTGGTTTGTCGATAGCGCCGGTTAATGCCGTCGGGGATATAAGCCTCGGCGGCTTCGTCTTGCCGTTCGCCGAATGAGGAATGACAAACCTTTATCAATTAAGATAATTATTTATTAAACGTCGGCACACGACGCTGTCGTACGAATGTCAACGGTGTTCGTCTGGACGACAACCGTTGATATAGTTGACCTTAACTTGTAAAGGAGGGTGCGCACATGCCGCAGACGACATATATTCGCCGCGTTGCCGCGCGTGCCCTGTATATGGCTCGGAGCCGCATATGAGCAGGTATGTTCACGGCTCCGGGAGAGACGACGCACAACTAAATAATCGACCGCAAAGCAGGTTCCCCAAAATTCCGGGTTTTCGCGCGGCTGGGTTTTCGCCACCCACCGTGCAGCAATACCGTAGCTATCCGTTTTTGGTTCGAGAGGGGAACCGTCATGACTGAAGAATTCGATTTTCATCCGATGTGGGAGAGCCTCGGCATGAATCTTGCCGACCACGATATGCTGCTGGGCGCCGTGGGCCAGATGTACGGGGACATGTTCCTGTCGCAGAACAACCGTCCCAAGTCAACGTCCTACCTGGACTTCGTGGCCACCAACATCCACAGCGGCCGTATTAAGGAGATGCTCGACAAGAAGGAGGCCGGCGAGGCCACCAAGATCGTGGGGTCGTTCTGCGTGTACGTGCCCGAGGAGATCGTGCTTGCCTGTGACGGCATTCCCGTTGGTCTGTGCTCGGGTGCCGACTGGGCGACCGACAAGGTCGAGGAGCATCTGCCGCGCAACACTTGCCCGCTCATCAAGAGCTTTGCCGGCTTTAAGCTGGGCGAGGTCTGCCCCTACATCGAGTCGAGCGACTTGGTAGTCGGCGAGAACACCTGCGATGGCAAGAAGAAGGCCTACGAGTTCTTTGCCACGCAAAAGAACATGTACGTCATGGATATCCCCAACGTGCACGACGAGTCGACGCTCGTGACCTGGAAGGCCGAGGTCAAGAAACTCGCCGCCAAGATCGAGGAAGAGTGCGGCGTCACGATTACGCCTGAGCGTCTGAAAGCCGCCATCCACGCCGTCAATGAGAAGCGCCGTGCCCTGCAGCGTCTGGCTGCGACCCGCGCTGCCGACCCGGCGCCTATCAGCGGTCTCGATAGCCTGCTGACCGTGCAGGCAGCCTTTATGGACGACACGCCGCGTCTGACCGGAGCCATTAACGATATGGCGGCTGAGTGCGAGCAGCGTGTCGAGGCCGGCGAGGGCGTGGCGCCCAAGGGGACCAAGCGCATCCTGTACACCGGCACGCCCATGGCCGTGCCCAACTGGAAGCTGTTCAACCTCATCGAGAAGGCCGGCGGCGTTGTGGTAGGCGAGGAGTCCTGCACGGGCTCGCGCTACTACAAGGACCTGGTCGACGAGTCCGGCGAGACGGTCGACGAGATGCTCGACGCCATCGCCGAGCGCTACTTTAAGATTAACTGCGCCGTCTTTACGCCCAACGATCAGCGTATGAAGGACATTGTCCAGATGGCCAAGGACCTGCATGCCGATGGCATCGTCGACGTGGCCCTGCAGTTCTGCACGCTCTACGAGATGGAGTCCTTTGCCGTGGAGAAGGCCGCCGAGGAGGCAGGCATTCCGTTTATGCACATCACGACCGACTACGCCGGTGAGGACGCCGGTCAGCTCCAGACCCGCATCGAGGCCTTCCTCGATACGATTTAGCCGCACCTGCGCCAAGCTGCGCCGCCGTGTGTTCCTATCCACGCAATAGGGATTTATCTGTTGTCATGCCGGTTGGTGTCCGGATGCACCGCAGGGCGCCGATTGGCTTCGCATAGCTGCCGGGGCGGGGATTTCTGCCGTCCCGGCAGATTCTATCCGTTTGTTCAGACGCGAAAGGAACTCAATGAACAACGATCTTTTCAAGGCGGGCGTCTCCCGTCGCGGTTTTCTGACCGGCTCCGCTGCCCTGTGCGCCATGGCGGGCCTCGGCCTCGCCGGCTGCGGCGGTTCGGGCGCCGAGAGCGGTAGCGCCGCTGCCTCCGGCCAGGATGTGGAGTATCGCGACGAGCTGCAGATCGCGTTACCGGCGAGCCCGGACGGTCTCGATCCGCACACCACGTCGTCTCTTGTGACCATGGACATCATCTGCAACGTCGTCGAGCCGCTCTTTGGCCTCGAT
>USJB01000221.1 GCA_900554905.1 uncultured Collinsella sp.
TAGTCCCAGCCCGAAGGTTCATCGGCCGTGGCGAAGTGCGTAAATACGCCGTCGCACTGAATACCGCGATGGAAATTTATACCGCGGACAAAGTCGAGCACCTGCGTGTAGTGTACGCCGATACGATTCATACCTGTCTCGATGGCGAGATGATACTTGCCCACCTTGCCCGCCGCGACGGCACATTCGCCATACGCAAGAGCAAAGTCAGACGTATAGACCGAGGGCATGATATCAAACTCGAGCAACGTCGGAATGGCCTCGATAGGCGGCTCGCTTAGGATGAGGATGGGTTTCGTGATCCCGCCCTGTCGGAGCTCAACGCCCTCGTTAACCGTCGCCACGGCAAACATGTCGGCACCGGCCGAATACATGATCTTGGCGCACTCAACAGCTCCATGACCATAAGCATCGGCCTTGACCACGCAGCACAGGCGCTGACGTGGATTCAGCAAGTTCTTATAGGCCCTCGTGTTGCGACGGAGCGCCCCACGGTCGATCTCGACCCAGGACCAGCGCGTCAAATCGGCTTTATTCATGATTAGTCATCCGACCCTTCGTCCATGATTCCCAGATCTTCGAGCGCATCCTTTGCCGCCAGCTCCATGGCAGGACCGATCAAGTCGATAAGATCGGTCGCGATAACGCTCTTCTCACCATACTCCGTCGCCGCGGCAAAACCGGCGTAGCTGTGAAGTGCGACGGCGTACGAATACAGCAACTCCCAACGATCCATCTCGTCGCGCATGGTGGCAAGCGTGCCGGCCAAAATACCCGCGAGAACATCACCCGAACCGGCAGTTGCCAGAGAAGCCGGACCCGAGAGCGGCAGCAGTACACGCTCAACGCCACAGATAGCCGTCGTCGGCCCCTTGGCAATGACAACCAGGTTGTCGGAGCCTGCAGCCCAGACAACCTTCTGCGCGGCCGCAATCGCGGTACCAAGGTCGTTCACCTCGTCACCGGCAACCAGACGCGAAAGCTCACGATAGTGCGGCGTCATAACCAACGGCTGCTCGCGACGATACATCTCGGGGTTACTATCAATACCGTCAATGGCAATCTTAGCAAGGCAGTTGAGTGCATCGGCGTCCAAGATAAGCGGTACATCAAGCTCGAGCAAGCCCGAAACCAACTGCATAGCGCCGGCAGACGTCGTCATACCGGGACCGCACAGTACGCAGCTGTACTTCTTTGCAATCTCGCACACCGTCATGCGCGCAGCGGCGCCAAAGGAGCCGCGGGAATCAGACGGAATAGCAAAGACGGGAATCGAAGGAAGTGCCATGCGAATAAGATTAGCGCAGGCGTCAGGAGCCGCGACTGCCACGTAACCAGCACCCGCGCGAGCTGCAGACTTGGCCGCCATAATGGCAGCACCAGGATATTGCGCAGATCCGGCGACAATAAGCACAGAGCCACGGGAATACTTATCGATATTCGTAGGTAGTGGAGCAAAGTAATCAACTAAGTCACCGGGCTCGACAATCTCGGCGGCGTGGTCGACATCATCGATGACCTCGTCAAGACGGTCGTAAAGATTGCCGCAGATCAAATCGCCAGCATACTCAGGGCCATCAGCGCTATACAGACCAATCTTGGGCGCAATCATCGTCACCGTATGCTCGGCACGAATGCAGTCGTCATCAACAACGCCCGTCTCGGCATTCAGGCCCGAGGGGACATCAATGGATACGACGCAATCGGCGCATTCATTGACCGTAGGAATCCAGATGGAGAACGGCGCACGCAGATTCCCGTGGAAACCGGTACCAAATATGGCATCGACAACAACATCGGCCTTATCGATCAAAACCTCGAGTTCGTCACGCGAAGGGCCGACGCAAACGTGCACATCGCGGCCGGCAGTACGACGAGCAACATGACGTGCCAGAGCAGCAGGAATCTCATCCGGTTCAACCGGAGAAACGATATCCACGTCCACACCCTTATGGCTCAGGATATCGGCGGCAACCCAACCGTCGCCGCCATTATTACCAAAACCGACCAGAACGAGAACCCGATCGGGATTGAGCTTCAAGACCTCGTTGGCGGCAAACTCACCCGCTAGCTCCATAAGCTCGGCCTTCGAAGTCCCTTCGCGTTCGATGATATCCTCGAGACGAACGACTTCTTCGGTACTCAAAACCGGTTTCATCTATGCTCCTAGCGTATCTTGCGAAGCATCGCCCAGGTGCTCCGTCAATGCTGAATTCTGCAGCTGCTCAAGCTCATCTAAAACAGAGCGAGCCTCTTTAAATGTCTGCGCAACGCGTTTCTTGGTGCTCACCTTTTCATCTTTTGGCTTAGGCCGAGCATCTTCGGTAATCGCGATGGCATTCGCAACGGCTAAGTCTCCTGTAAGCGTAATGGAAAGAGCGACCTCAACAATACCCAGCTCTTGAGCGATCTCGAGAGCACGGCCCGAAAGCAGCGCCTTCGGTTTGCCGAGTTTATCACGCGTAACCGAAACATCCTTGCGACCAACGCCTTGACTAAAACCCGTGCCGAGAGCTTTAAGTACCGCCTCGCGCGAAGCAAAGCGGCTCGCATAGTGAGCAGCGGGACGCGATGATGCATCACAATACGCACGCTCTTCTTCGGTAAACACACGCCGAGCAAACGACGGCGTCTTTTCAAGAATTGATTTCATCCGGGAAATCTCGACGATATCAACGCCGATACCAGCTTCAGCCATGTTCACCTCCATATCGCACAGACCAAGTTATTGTAGCCCGTTCACAGAAGATGCGACAAACGAGGGTCATAAAACACAGCGAGTTTGTTAGATCTGACTTAACGCAAAAAAGGGGGAGGCCGCGAGGCCTCCCCCTTCTTCAAGTCGATCGACGGCTCGGTGCCGTCCACCGG
>USJB01000222.1 GCA_900554905.1 uncultured Collinsella sp.
TGCGGCTCTGGCCCATCCGGGCATTCCTGATACGCGCGATGGCCGTGTGTCCTTCCTTCTTAACGACCTCCTCATGCGGTCCCAGTGGGTGACGATTGAGGAGTATGCGGATTTACTCTACGTTTCGGCGCGGACTCTGTCCAATGACATGCGTCTGGTAGAGCAGAAACTCGCCCAATTTGACTTAACGCTCGAAAAGCGCCCACGCTACGGAATCCGCGTTGCGGGCGGGGAGTCACAACGGCGCCTGTGCCTGGCCTCGCTGGTGAGGCCCGTGTTGCCCGACACCGACGATGCAAAGCTCGCCGAGCGCCTGCGGGCCATCGCCGCATGTGTGGACGATGCCCTGACGGCCTCGCCCGTCACGGTGAGCTCGCTGGCATCCCGCAATCTCATCATGCATCTTTACATTGCTCTTGGCCGCATCGAGCAGGGCTGCTATGTCCCAGCTGCAGAATCGGACGTTCAAAAACTGGAGGGAACGCGCGAATACGCCGCGGCTTTCCAGATTGCCGCAAACATCAAGGATGCCCTGGGCGTGAGCATGCCCCGAGAAGAGGTTGCCTTTATCGCAATCCATTTGCTCAGCAGGGGCACGGGCGTGCCCGAGAAGGGCTCTGCCGTTATCTCGGACGAGATGTGGGAGATTGCTTCCGAGATGGTACGTGCGGTCAACGATGAGTTTAGGTTTGACTTTAGCGGCGATCTTGAACTTCGCATGAACCTTGCTCGGCATATCGGCCCTCTGGGCTATCGCCTTGAATATCACATGCATATGGATAACCCCATGCTGCCCGATATCAAGACGAGGTTTCCGTTGGCCTATTCGATGGCAGCTGGCACCTCGCAGGTACTCGAGCGTCATTTTGGCAGCCAGCCCTCTGATGAAGAGCTCGGCTACATCGCCATGGCATTTGCCCTGGCCCTCGAGCAGCAAGCCGACCAGCCGCGTCGCAAGCGCATCCTGATCGTGTGCGCCTCGGGAGCGGGAAGCGCCCGTATGCTCGAGCACCAGTACCGCAAGCAGTTTGGCATGTATATCGATTCGATTGAGACATGCGATGTCGCCCGCGTGGGAACGTTCGATTTTTCGCACATCGACTACGTGTTCACAACGGTGCCGCTCAACGTCAAGTTGCCCGTGCCCGTCCGCGAGGCCGATTTCTTCTTGGAGACGAGCGATGTCAACGCTATCCGCAAGGTGCTGAGCGACGACACTGCGCAATCGGACTCCGTAAGCTCTTTCTTTAGCCGTGCCCTGTTCTTCAACCGCGTTGAGGCGTCGTCGAAGCAGGCCGTTCTCCGATATCTCTCCGAGCGCGCCGTCGAGAGCGGCCGTGTCGATGCCCAGTTTGCCCAAGAGGTCGCCGAGCGCGAGAACGCGAGTGCCACCTCGTTTGGCAATGGGGTAGCCATGCCCCATGGGATGCATCCCTTGAGCGCCGAGGCCTTTGTTACCGTGGGCCTGCTTGAACATCCCATTCTTTGGGACGAATACGGCCATGAGGTCGATATCGTCTTTATGGTGTCGTTTGCCCGGTCGGGCGGCGATGAGGCGCGGATCTTGAGCTCACTGCTCGCCGAGATCTTTATGGACCGCCAGGGGGTCGAGCGCCTACGCGAGCGCCGGTCCTGGCATGAGCTGATGGCGCTTGTGCAAGCGCATACGGCTTAAGACTTCTTTTGTCGATAACCCTGTCTGTCTACCTGCAATAAACCTCGAGGATTGCGGGCGGGAGATAGGCGTTTCGAATATTCAAGTACAAACCAAACATCACGGGAGAGGAGACCGTTATGGACGATCAGGGAACCGAGATGGTTTCGTTTCAGCTGGTCGCTGCGGCGGGAGAGGCACGCAGCCTTGCCTTCGAAGCCCTTGAAAAGGCAAAAGCGGGGGATTTTGACGCCGCCGCCAAACTCATGAAGCAGTCAAAGGATGCGGGAATCAAGGCTCACCACATCCAAACGCAGCTGCTTTCGACTGAGGCAGCGGGCGAGCATCTGTCGGTGGATGTGTTGCTGGTCCATGCTCAGGACCACCTCATGTGCTCCATGCTTGCTCAGGAGCTCGTGCAGGAGCTGATCTGCCTGTATGAGTGCACTGCAACCAAGAACGCCTAGCGGCGTGCGGTGACTATCCAACCAATCAATGCGAAGGGAATCCCTTATGAAGATCCTTCTTGTTTGCGCAGCTGGTCTGTCTACAAGCATTCTGATGAAGAAACTCGAGAAATATGCGGAGCAAAACGGCATCGAGCTCGATATCGATGCGGTGGGTATCGGCGAGTATCAGGAGACGTGCGCCAATTATGACGTGCTGCTCTTGGGACCGCAGGTGTCCTACCAGCTCAACACCGTCAAGCAGGGGAGCGGTAAGCCGACCGCGGTCATCCCCGCACAGGACTACGGCATGGGCAACGCCGCCAACGTGCTGGCACTCGCCCAGTCGCTGTTGGGTTAGGAGGCGACCATGGAGAAGTTCATGACCCTGCTTCAGGAAAAACTGACCCCTATCGCCAATTTCTGCGGCACCGAGCGCCACTTTGCCTCCATGCAAAAGGGCTTTATGAGCGCGATCAGCTTCATCTTGGTATCTGCCGTCTTTATGATCCTCGCCAACCCGCCGGTCACGGCCGACCTGGTGGCGCAGGGCGGGTTCTGGTCCGTCTTTGGCCCTTGGCTCGATTTTGCGACGGCCAATAAGCTCACGCTGCTCATCCCCTTCAATATGACGATGGGCATACTGTCGGTGATCGTGACGTTCGCAATCGCATATAACCTGGCGGGCACCTACAAGATGCCCAAGCTTAACGCCGGCATGACCTCGCTGGTGATGTTCCTGATCGC
>USJB01000223.1 GCA_900554905.1 uncultured Collinsella sp.
CCGTCGAGCCGCTCTCGATGCGAAGGTCGATATGCTGGAGCACATCCTCGGCTGCATCCGCGCGGTATTTAAAGGAAACGTCGCGAAACTCGATACTGCCGTCCGCTGGCGCCGCAATCGCGAGGTCTCCCGCGGGGTTGGCGATAAAGGGCTCCTCATCGAGCACCTCTGCGATACGGCCCACACTCGTAAGAGCGCGCGTGAGCAGCAAAAACACGTTGGAAATCATCATGAGCGAATTCATGATCAGCAGCACGTAGCTCATAAAGCCCGTGAGCGAGCCCACGCCCAGCTTGCCGGCGAGAATCATGTGGCCGCCAATCCACAGGATGGAGAGCGCAGCCACGTACATCGACAGCTGAAACACCGGCAGGTTGAGCACCGCGTTGCCAAAGGTCTTCGTCGCAGTGCCGGCGAGCTCGGTATTGACGGTGTCGAACTTGGCCTCCTCGTGCTCGGTACGAACGTAGGCCTTGACGGCACGCACGGCGGTGAGGTCTTCCTGTACCACGCCGTTGAGGTGGTCCATCGAGGTCTGGAGTTGGCGGTAGAGCGGACTGACGCGATAGGTGATGGCGCCCAGTACGATTGCTAGCACGGGCAAGATGATCGCAAAGACGGTGGCGAGCGGGCGCGACAGCATCAGCGCGTAGATAAGGCCGACGATAAGCGTCACCGGGCCGCGCACCATAGGGCGAAAGCCGTTGCCCACAGCATTTTGGATAACGGTGATGTCCGTGGTCATGCGGGTGACGAGCGAGCTGGCGTCGTAGTTGTCCAGGTTACCAAAAGCGAGCGTCTGAATCTTTTTGTACTCAGCCTCGCGCAGGTTAGCGCCTAGGCCCGAGGCAACGCGGGCGGACGTGTGTGCATAACCCAAGCCCAGTACCAGCGAAAGCGCAGCGCACACCAACATGTACGACCCCTGCAGCAGCATGTAGTTGATATCACCCGCAGGCACGCCCACATCGATGATGTCGGCCATGATGACCGGGATAAACAGCTCGAGCACCGTCTCGACCGACACAAAGAACACGCCGAGAATGGCATCGCGACGGTATGCCCCTAGATAGGAAAACAGTATTTTGAGATTGCGCACGCAGGTTCAACCCCCATCAAACGTTGTTCGCAAACGCACGTATTATTGCGCGCCGAATAATGGTGTCAAGTATTCCGAAATCGTTTTCTGCAAGGTTAGCGCCGGCGGCGAGTTCTCGTGATGTGTGTCCATATTCACTCGGAATAATGGTGCGCGAGACTTTTTTCGCTCCGGCGTCAACACAAAGCTTGACTCTACAATCGTTGTAGGGTTTTCACTACACTGGTAGCTAAACGAACCAAGCCAGAAAGCCCCGCCCATGGAACACGACCTCACACGCGGCAATGTCCTTAAGACCATCGCGGTCTTTGCCCTGCCCTATATGCTCTCGTACTTTTTACAGATGCTCTACGGCATGGCCGACCTGTATATGATGGGGCAGTTTAGCGGCGCCGCCGGCATCACCGCCGTGGGCAATGGCGCGCAGACGCTCTATATCATTACCGTGACGCTCGTGGGCCTGGCCATGGGAACGACGGTCATCGTCGGCCACGCCGTGGGCTCGCGCCGCTTCGACCGCGCCGAGACCGCCATCGGCAACACCATCACGCTCTTTATGGGCGTCTCGGTGGTGCTGGCCGCTGTCCTGCTCGCACTGTGCCCGCAGATCGTGACACTCATTGGCACGCCGGCCGAGGCAGTCGAAGGCACCGCCGCCTACCTGCGTATCTGCTTTGTCGGCATTCCGTTTATCGCCGCATACAACATCCTCTCGGCCATCTTTCGCGGGCTGGGAGATTCGCGCTCGCCCATGTACGTGATCGGCGTGGCATGCATCATCAACATCGCGCTCGATTTTCTGTTTATCGGCCACATGGGGCTCGGCCCCGTGGGCGCGGCGCTCGGCACGGTAACCGCGCAGACGGCCAGCGTTGCCCTCGCGCTTGTGTGGCTCAAGAGCCGCCGCACGAACATCCACGTTAAGCGCAGCGACCTGCGCCCCCAGCCCGAGGTGCTCGGCAGCATTCTTAAGATCGGCGTGCCCGTGGCCGTGCAGGACGGCTGCATCCAGGTGGCGTTTATGTTCATCACCGTCATCGCCAACCACCGCGGCCTGGTCGACGCTGCCGCCGTGGGCCTGGTCGAAAAGATGATCAGCTTTTTGTTCATTGTGCCGAGTTCCATGGGCGCCACCGTCAGCGCACTCACGGCGCAAAACGCCGGCGCGGGCAAGGGCGACCGCGCACGTCAGGTGCTCAAGGATGCCATGACCATCTCGGTGGTGTACGGCTGCCTGATCACGGTGCTGATGTGGCTGGTGGCGCCGGCGTTTATCGGCTTTTTTGCCAAGGACCCCGCGGTGGTCGCGGCCGGTACCGGCTATATGCACAGTTATATTTTCGATGCAATCTTTGCCGGCATCCACATTTGCTTTAGCGGCTTTTTCGCTGCATACGGCAAGAGCTACATCGGCTTTGCGCACAACGTGCTGGCCGTGGCGCTCATTCGCGTGCCGGGCGCGTGGCTGCTGTCGAACGCCTATTCCGATACGTTGTTTCCCATGGGCATCGCCTCGCCGTGCGGATCGATTTTGTCGGCAGTCATCTGTGTTGTCGCGTTTACCGTGCTCAACCGGCGCGGGGCTTTTGACAAGTTGGCAGCGTAGCGGGGCAACGCGAGATCGCTCTCATTGACGGCATCATCAGCGACGACCCCGCGACCCACGTGACGCAGATTACGGTGCCGGTTGCCCCGTCCAAATAAGAACCGCCCGAAAGGCATCATGCTTTCCGGGCGGTTCTTC
>USJB01000224.1 GCA_900554905.1 uncultured Collinsella sp.
TCGCCCTCGTAGGTTGCCTTGTCGCAGATGCCCAGAATTGCTGCCGCGGCATCAAAGAGACGCCCCATACTGCTCGTGCGTGGGCTGTTGATGTTCCGCTCGATCATCGTAGCCGTGATGCTGCGCGTCTGCTCGTCGAGGGTGTCCAATAGCCCTGCGGCACCCGGGTGCTCGAGCAGGCCGAGCTCGCTCAGCAGGGCAAAGACATTGCGCCGGGCATCGCGCACGGATGCGGCACCGCCTGGCAGCGCCCAGGTGCGCAGGTGCGCGGCGCGTTCAAAATCGGCAAGGCCGGCGACAAGGAACTCACCGCCCCATATGGTGCTGTCGGTGCCCGCCCCCGTGCCATCAAAGGCAATGCCGAGCACGCGCGCGTCGGACACGAGCTGACGCCCAGCGATAGCCTCGGCCATTACGCTCGCGATATGCGCATGATGGTGCTGCACCTCGACGAGCGGCAGATTGCATTTTCGCGCCTGCTCGCGCGCCCACTGGCTCGATAGATAGCTGGGGTGCAAGTCGCAGGCCAGCGCGGCGGGCATCAAGTCAAAGAGATCTTCCAAGCGCGTGCGCGCGGCGTTCCAGGCATCGAAGGTCTCGCCGTTTTCGACATCGCCAATATGCTGCGACACAAAACAGGTTGCCTCGCCGTTCGTCCCTTCACGCGTGAGCGCGATCGTTGACTTTTGCTGTGGGCCGCAGGCGAGCACGCAGGGTGCAGTGCCGTCGAGCGCCGGCAACGACAACGGTTGCGGCGCATATCCGCGTGCGCGACGCACGGGCATGACGGTGCCGTCGACCACACGTACCACGGAGTCGTCGTAGCGCGAGAGGATTGCGCGGTCGTTGCCGAGCAGCGCGTCGGCGATGCCGGCGGCAACAAGATGTTCCCATGCAAGGGCATCGTCAGTTTCGATAGGTTCCTCGCTCAGGTTTCCGCTGGTCATGACCAGCGCGTGCATGTCATGCGACGCGGCAGCTGCAAGCAGCAGATGCTGAAGCGGTGTATAGGGGAGCATAACGCCAAGCTCGGGCAGGTCGTGTGCGACGGACGGTGCGAGTTCAGGGGCGTTGGGGGCGCCGTAGGTGTCGTTGCCGACTATGCGGCGGCGCAACAGCACGATGGGGCGAATGCTGCCGGCCAGCACCACGCGCTCGGCATCATCGACATGGCACAGGCGTTCAGCATCGGCAAGGCTGCGCACCATAACGGCAAGTGGCTTGTTGCTGCGGCGCTTGCGACGGCGCAGCTCGACTACCGCCTGCTCATTGGCGGCGTTGCAGGCCAGATGGAATCCGCCCAGGCCCTTGATGGCAACAATACCGCCGCTGGCCAGCAGCTCGACACAGCGGTCAATAATGGCATCGCTGGTTTCGCGCGTGCTGCCGACGGCTGGCGTCGCCCCCGAGCCCTCGAGCTCCATGTCGCCCGCCTCGCGCCAGGTAATATGTGGCCCGCAGTCAAAGCAGGCATCGGGCTGCGCATGAAAGCGCCGGTCAAGCGGGTTCCCATACTCTGCGGCGCACTCGGGGCACATGGGAAAGCAATCCATCGACGTGGCCGCTCGGTCATAAGGCAGCGACCGGATGATGGTAAAGCGCGGCCCACAGTTGGTGCAGTTGATGAAGGGGTAGTGATAGCGTCGGTCGGCGGGGTCGAACAGTTCGCGCAGGCAGTCGTCACAGGTGGCGATATCGGGGGAGATGAGCGTCGTGTGGACGGTCTGATCCTGCGACGCTACGATACGAAAGACCTGCTCATCGTCGGCATCCCAAGCGTCGGGCTTCAGGTCTGCAACAGCGACATGCTCAACGCGGGCCGCGGCAGGCGCGTGCTTTGACAGCGCGGCGACAAAGCCGTCGAGTGCCTCGACCGAAGCATGCGCCTCGATGTGCACGCCATCGCCCGCGTTGAGCACCCAGCCGCAAATGCCATGCGCCATAGCCTCGCGATACACAAATGGCCGCATGCCAACGCCCTGCACAATGCCCGTCACATGAATATGCACATGCCGCATGTGGCTCCCCTTCATTGAAGTGTGTGCTGTTACAGCCCCAAGCTCTGCTTGGTGGCGGCGCAGGTGAGCTCGCCGTGCTTAACGCCGCGCAGCCCCAACAACCGGTCCGCCAGCTCGTAGACGCGTTTGCCGCGACCCTTGAGTGCCAGAATCTCCAGGCAGTTGTGGTGGTCCAGATGCACGTGCATGGTCGAGACAATCTCGTCGGTGTAGTCGTGCTGCACCTCGTCCAGACGGCGCGTCAGATCGCCGGTATGGTGGTCATAGATCATGGTGAGCGAACCGATGACCTGCTCGTCGGGCGTGCGCATCTGCTCCTTGGCGATCGAGGCGCGAATCAGATCGCGTACGGCCTCGGATCGGTTGGCCACGTCACCGCGGCGCGCGATCTGCTCGTCAAAGCGGCGCAGCAGGTCGTCGGGTGCGGTAACCGAAAAACGGACCAGCTCGGAGCCGGAGCCACTACAGTGGCAGCCCGCGTCACCGTCCGCCCCGTGCGGATGCTCGTGCTCGTACTCGCAGCAGTGCTCGTGTTCGGCCACCTTACACCAGCTTCACGGAGCCGACGGAGTTGTGGTCGGCCTCGATGGCTTCCTCGTAGCCCTCGAGCGCGTCATGCGCCTCGTGGAGCGCGGCCATGGCGGCCTCGAGCTTGGCGCCGATGCGCTCCATGTCAAAATTCTCGGTCGCATGCAGCAGCTGATGGCTCCACTCGTGAGCGAGCTCGATGGTGTCGTCGACCTGCTTGACGCTCATGGCAAGCTGGCTCATGTTCATTCCAACATCATGCATGGGAAATCTCCTTTTGTATGGGGCAGTTCAGT
>USJB01000225.1 GCA_900554905.1 uncultured Collinsella sp.
CCACCTCTAAGGTTGTATTCCCAGGTTCTGGTATGGCAGCACTCGCAGCCTCCACTGCAAATGTAGCTTCCATTAAAAAGCAGATGGCAGTTCAGACCATCGGCCATGACAAGGTAAACCAGCTGCGTCACGTGCGTTTCCTTCCCACCATCGAGGCGGTCAAGGAGCACATGAAAAAGCATGCCGAGTTCCTGCGTCCGCGCTTTGAGGCCGTCGAGCGCAAGCTCACCGAGGGCTTGGGCGACACGGGCTGCGCCACCTGGACGCACCCCCGCGGTGGCTACTTTGTAAGCTTCGATGGTCCCGAGGGCTCGGCCCAGAAGGTCGCCGCGCTTTGCGCAGACCTGGGTGTCAAGCTCACGCCGGCCGGTGCTACCTGGCCCTATGGCAAGGACCCGCGCGACACCAACATTCGCATCGCGCCGAGCTATCCCACGGTCGAGGACCTGGAGGCAGCACTCGACGTACTGGTGCTGGCCGTCAAGCTCGTCGCTGCCGAGCTTGCTCGTGCCGAGCGCGCCTAACGCGCGGCTTCCCGTACTATCCGCACTTTCGATACGTAAAGGAGCGTATACATGGATTTGGGTATTTCCACCAACCCCACGCCGGAGCTCTACACCATTAAGGTAACCGGCGAGATCGATATCTCTAACGCCGATAGCCTGCGCAATGCCATCGACCTGGCGCTCGAGCAGCCCACTGAGGCCGTTGAGCTCGATTTTGCCCAGGTGAGCTACATCGATTCGACGGGCATTGGCGTGCTCGTGGGCGCCGCACACCACGCGGTCGACCACGGCAAGCGCTTTAGCTGCACCAATGTGCAGCCCCCGGTGATGCGCGTGGTCCAGCTGTTGGGTGTCGACCAGGAGATTTCGATCACCGCTGCATAATCTTTGCCCCCAAAAGGGCGTGCCGTTTGGCATATGTTTGTGATGCGCTCGGACGTTTTGGCGTCCGGGCGCTATACTTGACCGAATGAATAGACGAGTTCCGGCCGAATGGCGCGGTGCGGGCTCGACTCACATCGAGCCTTGGAGGTATGTGTGTTTGGTATTGGAGAGGGTGAGCTCGCGATCATCGTGGTCTTCGGCTTTTTGCTGTTTGGCCCGGATAAGCTCCCGCAGATGGGCCGCACAATCGGCCGTGCCATCCGTCAGTTCCGCGAGACGCAGGAAAAGATGACGGCCGTTGTTCAGTCCGAGATTATCGATCCGGTGAGCGAGGCCGCGTCGGCCCCGGTCAAGCCCAAGAAGGCTGCCGTCGATGATGATTCCGATGCGGACGAGGATGCCGTCGAGACGGCTGCGCCCGCAAAGAAGGAGACCTTTGCCGAGCGCCGTGCCCGCCTTGCCGCCGAGAAGGCCGCAAGCGAGGGTACCACCGAGGAGCCTGAGGCCGAGGGTGCCGAGCCCGCCAAGGCCGAGCCTGCTGCCGTCGAGCCCGAGCCTGCTGCAGAGCCGGAGCCCGAGCCCGCGCCGGCAGAGCCCACGACGGCTGACCTCTACGCCCGTCGTCCCCGCAAGCGCAAGGCCGTCGTCGACCAGCTCGCTCGCGAGCTCGAGGCCGAGGACGACGCTGCTGCCGCCGACGCCTCGAAGGGAGGCGATGAGTAATGCCTATCGGACCTGCGCGTATGCCGCTCTTCGATCACCTGGGAGAGCTCCGTCGCCGCCTGACCATCGTGGTCGTGTCGGTGTTTGCCGCCGCTATCGTGCTGTATTTCGCCACGCCTGTGGTGCTCGACATCCTGGAAGACCCCATCCGCTCCTTTGTGCCGGACGGTAAGTTCTACATCACCACTACGCTCGGCGGCTTTGGCCTGCGCTTTTCGCTGGCCATCAAGATGGCCGTTGTCATGTGCACGCCCATGATCATCTGGCAGATTCTGGCATTTTTCCTGCCGGCGCTTCGCCCCAACGAGCGCAAGTGGGTCGTGCCCACGGTGCTCGCCTCGACGGTGCTGTTCTTCCTGGGCGCCATTTTCTGCTACTTCATCATCATCCCGGCGGGCTTTGAGTGGCTCATCGGCGAGACCTCTGCCGTCGCTACGGCGCTGCCCGATCTGGAGAACTACGTCAACATGGAGCTGCTCTTTATGATCGGCTTTGGTGTGGCGTTTGAGCTGCCGCTCATCATCTTCTACCTGTCCGTCTTCCACATCGTGTCCTACGCTGCTTTCCGCGGTGCCTGGCGTTACGTATACGTTGGCCTGCTTGTGGGCTCGGCTGTGATTACGCCTGACGGCTCGCCCGTTACGCTCGGCCTCATGTATGGCGCCCTGCTCTCGCTTTACGAGATTTCGCTTGCCATCGCCCGTGTGGTCATTACCGCGCGCGAGGGCAAGGAGGGCTTGTTCGTGAGTCGTCTGGACCTGTTCTCGGACGACGAGGACGACGAGGAGTAAATCGGTATGCACGAGGTTGGCATTGTCAACGGCATACTCGATACAGTGATTCGCGCGGCGCGTGGGGCGGGGGCCTCGCGCGCCGTTTTGGTAACGCTGCGTATCGGGGATATGACCGAGGTCGTGCGCGAGGCGCTCGACTTTGCCTGGAAGACGTTTCGCGACGAGGATCCGCTCACACGCGGCTGCGAGCTTGCCGTGGAGGAGGTCCATCCACAAAGCGAGTGTCTGGACTGCGGCGAGGTCTTCGAGCACGACCGCTTCCATTGCCGTTGTCCCCAGTGCGGTGGCGCCAATGTGCGCCTACTGCACGGCCGCGAGCTCGACATCGCCAGTATAGAAATCGAAACCCCCGACGATTAGCCCGCCAGCCACCTGGGGACAGGGTACAAAGGGGCTAAAGTAAGGAGCGCTAAGTATGGCCGAGA
>USJB01000226.1 GCA_900554905.1 uncultured Collinsella sp.
AAATCGTCGACGATTTGGTCGAGGGTGCCGAGCGCGTCCTGAAGGGTGCGTGCGCATGGGTAGCGTAGCGTTTTTGTTTGCCGGCCAGGGCGCCCAGCACCCCGCGATGGGCGTCGACCTCATCGAGGCATCACCGGCGGCCGCCGAGGTGTTCGCCATTGCCGATGAGGTGCGCCCGGGGACGAGCGAGCAGTGCCGGAGCGCCTCCAAGGAGGAGCTCTCGCAGACCGAGAACACGCAGCCGTGCGTGTTCGTTCACGACCTGGCAGCGGCTACCGCCCTGCGCGAGCGCGGCGTGGTGCCTGCCGCCTGTGCGGGATTCTCGCTGGGCGAGGTCGCCGCGCTCACCTTTGCGGGGGCATTCGATACGCGAGCGGGCTTTGAGCTCGTGTGCGAGCGCGCGGCGCTGATGGCCACGGCTGCCGAGCGCCATCCGGGCGGCATGTGCGCCGTCATCAAGCTCGATGCGGCGCAAGTTGAGGGCCTGGCAAAACAGGCCGGCGAGGACTGCTGGCCGGTCAACTACAACAGTCCGCAGCAGACGGTTGTGGCCGGAGCGTCCGAGGCGCTGCAGGAGCTCGACGTCCTAGTAAAAGAGGCCGGCGGCCGCGCTATGAAAGTCGCGGTGTCGGGTGCATTCCATAGCCCATATATGGCAGAGGCGACCGAGGGGCTGGCGACGTATATCCAAGCCGGCCACGCGCCGTCTCCGCTGCTGATTCCGGTCATGGCAAACATGACGGCGGCGCCCTATCCGGCGGACCCGCGAGCGGCATCGGATGTCTTGGCCAATCAGGTGAGCCATGCCGTGCGCTGGGTCGATACGCTGCATGCTCTGCAGGATCAAGGCATCGACACATTTATTGAGGTCGGCCCCGGCAAAACGCTGTCGGGCCTGGTCAAGCGTACGCTGAGCGACGTTCGCGTGTATTCGTGCGAAACGGCCGAGCAGGTCGCAGCTATTGCCGACGAGCTCGCATAGTCCACAGGGCTGTAACCCGAAAGGAATGACATGGGCAACTTGAACAACGGCGCGCTCGAGCGCAACGACTCACGTCGCGTGGCGCTTGTCACGGGCGGCTCGCGCGGCATCGGTCGCGCTTGTGCCGTGGGCCTGGCGGAGGACGGCTACGATATCGCCGTCGTCTATGCCGGTAGCGCAGATGCGGCGCGCGAGACGTGCGAAGCCTGTGAGGCGGCTGGCGCCACGGCGCGCTCATATCAATGTGACGTGGCCGACCCCGCTGCCGTCAACGCGTGCGTGGAAGCGGTCCTCAACGACTTTGGCTCCATTTGGGCGCTCGTCAACAACGCTGGCATCACCCGCGATGGCCTGCTCATGCGTATGGGTGATGACGCCTTCGATCGCGTGCTCGATGTCAATCTTAAAGGAACGTTTAACACGACGCGCGCGCTCACCAAGTCCTTTATGCGCCAGCGCGGCGGCTGCGTCGTCAACATGAGCTCGGTTGTGGGCCTGATGGGCAATGCCGGGCAGGCCAACTACGCCGCCTCCAAGGCGGGCGTGATCGGCCTGACCAAGGCGGTGGCGCGCGAGCTTGCGCCCCGCGGTGTACGAGTGAACGCGGTCGCCCCCGGGTTTGTCGAGACGGATATGACGGCAAAGCTCTCGGAGAAGGTGCGTACGGTAACCGAGGAGCAGATTCCCCTTAAGCGTATGGCGCAGCCCGAAGAGGTGGCCGGCGTGGTGCGCTTTTTGGCGAGTGATGCCGCCGCTTACATTACGGGCGAAGTCATACGCGTCGACGGCGGAATGGCGATGTAGAAACCAGGGCCGAACAACGGCTTGAATGAGGAGACCATGATGGAACAGAGAGTTGCAATCACCGGTATCGGTGCCGTGTCGCCGCTCGGCAACACCGCGCTTGCCACCTGGGCGGCCATGTGCGCCGGCACGTGCGGCATCGGCCCGATCACGCACTTCGATACCGATGCGTTTGCCGTCAAGGTGGCAGCCGAGGTCAAGGGCTTTGACGGCAACGAGTACTTTGGCAAGCGTGACGCCAAGCATCTCGACCCCTGCGTTCAGTTTGCGATGGCGGCTTCGGACGAAGCCATGCACGATGCGGGCTTTGATGTCGAGGGCGCCATCGATCGCGAGCGCCTGGGCGTCTACGTGGGTTCGGGCGTGGGCGGCATGCAGACACTCGTCGACAACGTCCACACGATCGCCGATCGGGGACCTCGCCGCGCATCGCCCTATATGATCGCGATGATGATCCCCAACATGGCATCGGGTAATATCGCAATCCGCCACAAGGCAAAGGGCCCGACCCTGCCCGTGGTGACCGCGTGCGCAACCTCGGCCCATGCGGTGGGCGAGGCGTTCCGCGCCATCAAGCACGGCTATGCCGACGCGATCCTCGCGGGCGGCGCCGAGGCTGCAATTATCCCCGATGCCGTTGCGGGCTTTACGTCCTGCCGCGCATTGACCACCAACCCCGATCCTGCGACGGCATGCCGTCCGTTCGATGCAGACCGCGACGGCTTTGTGATGGGCGAGGGCGCCTGCGTGCTGGTACTCGAGAGCATGGAACATGCGCAGGCGCGCGGTGCGCACATTTATGCCGAGGTCGTGGGTTACGGCAACACCGATGATGCCTATCACATCACGAGCCCCGATCCCGAGGCTGCCGGCATTGCCCGCGCGATATCGCTGGCGGTTGCCGAGGGTGACGTCAAGCCTTCCGAGGGTCTCTACATCAATGCCCACGGCACCTCGACCAAGCTCAACGATTCGTCCGAGACGGCGGGCATAAAGCGTGCGCTCGGCGAGGACGCGGCACGCGCCGCACACGTCTCGTCGACCA
>USJB01000227.1 GCA_900554905.1 uncultured Collinsella sp.
TAGCGAGCACGCGACGACCCAAAGCGGGCCGGGAGGGCGGGATTACCTTCCCTCAACGCGACCCTGCGGAGCCGTGAGCGGGGAGGGAAGGTAATCCCGCCCTCCCGGCCCAGCTCATGCCAACGCCAAGCGCTAGTAGTTCACCACCTGCTCCTCAAAGTACGCCTTCGGGTGGTTACAAACCGGGCACACCTCGGGCGCCTCGGCACCAACATGCAGGTGCCCGCAGTTCAGGCACTTCCACACCTTTACGCCCTCACGCTCAAACACCTCGCCCGACTCAATGCGCTCGACAAGCTTGTTGTAGCGCTCCTCGTGAGCCTTCTCCACGGCACCGACGCCACGGAACTTTGCGGCGATCTCGGTAAAGCCCTCCTCCTCGGCGGTCTTGGCAAACTCGTCGTACATCGTGGTCCACTCGTAGTTCTCGCCCGCAGCGGCATCACGCAAGTTGTCCAGAGTGTCGGGAACGGCGCCGTCATGCAGATACTTAAACCACAGCTTGGCGTGCTCGGACTCGTTGCCTGCGGTCTCGGCAAAGATATTCGAGATCTGAACGTATCCATCCTTCTTGGCCTTGGATGCGTAGTAGCGATACTTGGTATGCGCCTGGGACTCACCGGCAAAAGCGGTCTCGAGGTTCTTCTTGGTCTGAGAGTTCTCAAAATCCATAGGTGTACTTCCCTTCAACATATGCCGCCCGTAGGCTTCGAGCGGCCTTGTCTTTAGGATGCCCTCATGTCGAAAATCTAAACCTTACAATCCTGTTTTTCAGATTCGGGTGGGCTACACGCTTAGCCAGCGGTCACCCTCCACGCGGCAAAAGCCCTCACACTCCAAGTCGGCCAAAATGTCTGCGACAAGATCGTGATCGACCGGCTCGCGGCCTGCTGCCGCCTCCATTTCGTTGACACCCGCCACGGCCTCGGCGAGTGTAATGCCCGCCGGCTGCCCATCGCGCGCCGCCAGCAGCATGCGCACAATGTGGGCGCGCTTTTGGCGACGCGAGCCCTCAAACTTGGACTGACGACTATAGCTCGCCGAGCGCCTGGACGGATTGGGCAGCGTCTTCTTAAGATACGCGCCGTAATCCAGCAACGCGTAATACCACGCGCGCGGCGTGTCGGCATCGTCTTGAGGCGCGGCAAAGGGCGCGATCTCATCCGCCGCCGCACCAGGAGCTGCCGGACAGGCGGCCTGAATCAACGGCACCAGCTCGCGATCGGGAACGGCCGGCACATCGGGAAAGAAATGATGCAGAAAGACCGTGCGCACGTTGGTCTCCAGATACACACCCGGTAGATCGAACGCAAACGACCGGATGCCCTGCGCCGTCGCCGGGCCAATACCGGGCAGGGCGACCAGGTCGCGCGTCTCACGTGGAAACTCCCCACCCCAGTCTTCCATAACGCACTGAGCGGCTCTATGAAGAGCCAGGGCGCGGCGATTGTAGCCCATCCCCTGCCACGCATCCAAAACATCGGAAGGGGCGGCCTGAGCGAGTGCCTGGACAGTCGGAAAGCGATCGAGCCACGCCGGCATGCGCGTCTCCACGCGCGGCACCTGCGTCTGCTGCAGCATGACCTCGGAGAGCCAGATGATATACGGGTCGCGCGTGCGGCGCCACGGAAGGTCGCGATAACGCAGGACCCCTTCCGAACGAATCATCGAACGAAAGGGGTCCTGAATCATGACAATGCTCCTTATGCGGCGCTATTCCTCCCGGCAAGCATACGCGCAGGCGGCGTACTCGGGAAACGCATCGCGGTCGGCGAACTTGGGATCGACGGCCGGGAACTGGCGATGGGAGACGATATCGTCGAGCGAAACGGAATCGAGATAGTCGCGCATCAGCGCCTGGGCTCCGGCCCACAGGGGATGATAGCAGCACGTGCCCATGCGCGCACAGTCGCCATCGGGCGCGGTGCAATCGTTCATGACCATGGGGCCCTGAACGGCTTCAACGACCTGGCGGATGGTGACATCGTCGGGGCTGACCTTAAGACGCATGCCGCCATGGACGCCACGCAGGCTCTCCACAATGCCGGCCTGAACCAAACCGTGCTGAATCGAACGGGCAAACGAATACGGGACATTGACCTCTTCGGCAGCGGTGCGAACAGAAAGCAGACGCTCCGGATCCTCGGCAAGCATCGCGAGCATGCGAAGGGCGTAATCAGTCTTCCTCGATATGTCCATGTTTCCCCTTTCAAGGAATACGAACAGCTCGAACGAGCTCCGGGGCCGAGCTTACGTCGAGACGCCAATGACCGTATGGACGCCCAAATAGCAAAACGGGTGCCCACTGAATGCCGCGTTTGAAGCCTCTTGCATCAAAAACGGCCCATAGTGCAAATCAGTATAACCTAACCCCCTGCTTCGTTGAACAGGTGTTGCGCAACAAACGCTTTGTTTGAACACATGTCTCAAACGGAGCTTGTCCGGGAATTGGAAGGATTTTGTTTTGGGTGAAAGGGGCCGATGGGATCAAGGTCCTATCAAACGCAAAAAGCCACGTCCGAAGACGTGGCTTTAATTGCGTTGGCGGGAAGTACGGGGCTCGAACCCGCGACCTCCGACGTGACAGGCCGGCGCTCTAACCAAACTGAGCTAACTCCCCAGGCAGTCGTTCGCGTTTGTTTCCGCTCGCGTGCGCTGCGGGGATTAGTATACACAGAAGTCTGTCCGCCGCGCAACAACTTTTTTGAAAAATTTTTTCGGTCCCTCCGGGAGGGTCTCCGGGGCCGAGGGCGGGGGTTAAGTTTGCTGCTCTACAGTCCTGCGCAAGACGGAAAGCACATTAAGTGCTTTCCTTTGCGTG